>NZ_JAPYKP010000002.1:0-121176 GCF_037179725.1 Mesorhizobium sp. Cs1321R2N1
CCCAGCGTCTGGCCGATCAATGTGTTCGAGCCATGCTGGTCGCTGTACACCCTGCATCTGGCCGGGCTGTTCGCGCATCCCACCCTCGCCGGGGCGGTGCGCGTGATCGTCGCGCAGCTCGACGCCCGCCTGGGCGTGCGCGGTCTGGGCCCGGCCTTGCACTTCGCGGCCGATGCGGACGACACCGCCGTTGCGTTGTGCGTTCTGCGCCTTGCAGGCCGCGCCCCGGTGGTCGATGCGTTGCGTCATTTCGAAATCGGCGAGCTGTTCGTCACCTTCCCCGGCGAGCGCAATGCCTCGGTGTCGACCAACATCCATGCCCTGCATGCGTTGCGATTGTCGGGAGAGCCCGCCGCCGGCACTAGCGCCTACGTCGAGGCAAATCGCAACCCGCACGGTCTATGGGACAACGAAAAATGGCACGTTTCGTGGCTGTATCCCACCGCGCATGCGGTCGCGGCGCTTGCGCAAGGCAAGCCCCACTGGCGCGACGAGCGCGCGCTGGCGGCACTGCTGCAGGCGCAGCGCGACGACGGCGGATGGGGCGCCGGTCACGCGTCCACATTCGAGGAAACCGCCTATGCGCTGTTCGCGTTGCACGTGATGGACGGGGGCGAAGAGCCGACAGGGCGCCGGCGCATTGCGCAGGCGGCGGCGCGTGCGCTGAAGTGGATGCTCGCCCGCCATGCGGCGCATGCCTTGCCGCAGACGCCGCTGTGGATCGGCAAGGAACTGTATTGCCCCACCCGGGTCGTGCGCGTGGCCGAACTCGCCGGGTTGTGGCTGGCGCTTCGTTGGGGGCGGCGCGTCCTGGCCGAGGGCGCGGGAGCGGCGCCATGATCCAGACCGAACGCGCGCTGCAGCAGGTGCTGGAGTGGGGGCATTCCCTGATCGGGTTCGCCGACGAGCATGCCGTGGAAGCGGTCAGGGGCGGCCAGTACATCCTGCAGCACATCCAGCCGAGCTTGCGCGACACCAGCACCCGCTCCGGCCGCGATCCGCAGGACGAAACGCTGATCGTGGCGTTCTATCGCGAACTGGCGCTGCTGTTCTGGCTAGACGATTGCAACGACCGTGGCCTGATCGCGTCGGAGCAGCTCGCCGCGGTGGAGCAGGCGCTGGGGCAGGGCCTGCCGTGCGCGCTCCCCGGATTCGAGGGCTGCGCTGTGCTGCGCGCTTCGCTGGCCGCGCTCGCCTACGATCGTCGCGACTATGCTCAGCTTCTCGACCATACCCGGCGCTACTGCGCGGCGCTGCGCGCCGGACACGCGCAGGCGCCAGGGGCGGGACGCTGGTCCTACGCCGAGTACCTGCACAACGGCATCGATTCGATCGCCTACGCGAACGTGTTCTGTTGCCTGTCGTTGCTGTGGGGGCTGGACATGGCGATCTTGCGCGCGCGTCCGGCGTTTCGCCAGGTCCTGCGGCTCATCTCCGCGATAGGGCGCCTGCAGAACGATCTGCATGGACGCGACAAGGACAGGTCGGTCGGCGAGGCCCACAACGCGGCGATCCTGCTGCTGCAGTGCTATCCGGCTATGCCTGTGGTGGAGTTCCTCAACGACGAGCTGGCCGGCCATACGCGCATGCTGCACCGAGTGCTGGCGGAAGAACGCTTTCCCGCGCCGTGGGGACCGCTGATCGAGGCAATGGCGGCCATCCGGGCGCAGTACTACCAGACTTCGACCAGCCGCTACCGTAGCGACGCTGCGGGGGGAGGCCAGCGTGCGCCGGCCTGAACGCGCGGGAGGCGGCGGCGTGCGTGCGCTGCCGTCGGTTCGATCCGACGCAACGCCGTAGACCGCGAGCATGAGCGGCACCGCCCTGAGCCGGCGCAAGGACGACATTTGGACATCGTGCTGGATGGGCGAACGGCGCCAGCCACGGTCGCTGCCGGCTGGGATTACATTCGCATCGAACACTGCGCATTGCCCGAGTTGGACCTGACGCAGATCGACATGCGCGCCTACTGCTGGGCAGGACCATGCGAGCGCCGCTGCTGATCAGCTCCACGACCGGCGGCAAGCCAAGCGCCGAGGCCCTCAACCGGCATCTGAGCGAGGCAGCGCAAGCCTTGGGGACTGCCAGATCGGTTCGCAGCGCGTGAGTCTGCAATCAGCAACTCCAGGGGCTGACGCGCGCGTTGCGCCGACTGGCCCCAGACATTCCCTTGCTGGCCAATATCGGCCTCGCGCAATTGCGCGAGGCCGACGGCCTGCACGTGACGCGCCGCGCGCTGGATGCGCTGGAGGCCGATGGACTCATCTCCATCTCAATCCGCTGCAGGAAGCGCTACAGCCGAAGGGCGACCGCGACTGGCGCGGCATCCTGGCGCAGGTCGCTCGCGGCGCGCGCAGCGTGGCGTGCCGATCGTGGCCAAGGAGTGGGGTCGGCCTGTCAGCCTCGGTGGCCTGTGCGCCCATCGAGGCGGGCGCGGCTGTGATCGATGTCTCCGGCGTTCTCAGGCTAGGATCGCCCCCAGCACAAAATTCGCCTTCCCCCCGATAGGCGAATACCTACGCCAAATCACGCGCATGTCTCACCTCTGGACAATGACACCCAGGCGTTTGTCCATTTCATTTCTTTGCGCCAGTCTTACGGTTTTGTAATTTGGACGGAGCGCGGCTTGAATTGCCTTCATTGTATTTCCATTTTCGACGGACTTTGAACCGCCCGAGGGCCTTGAAAATGATTAAGCCGTTCAGATTTCTGTCGATGCTGTTGATACTGACGACGGCCTTTGGAATTTTGTCGGTCAATTCGGCGGAGGCACGCAGAGGCGGCAGCTTCGGCAGCCGCGGCAGCCGGACATACCAGGCGCCGGCCCCTAGCGCCACCGCACCGTCCACGATGCCAGTTCAACGCTCGATGACGCCAAACAGGCCAAGCCCGGCGTCACCGGTTCAGCCATCGCCCGTTCAGACGCGACCACGCTTCTGGAGCGGGTTTGGCGGGGGGCTCGTTGGCGGCCTGGTCGGCGGGCTGGTCTTCAATGGCATCTTTGGAATGCTGTTTGGTCATGGATTCGGCGGCTTGGGAGGCGGGTTCAGCTTCATCCTCCAGCTGCTGCTGATTGGCGGGCTTATCATGCTGGCGATGCGTTTCTTCAACCGAAACAACGGCTCCGCAGCGGCAGTCGGAAGCGGCTTTCCATTCGGCCAACAAAACTTTGGAACAGGAGCGCCAGCCTACACGGCGCCCAGCGCCGGCGCCGCGCCGGCCTATGGCGCATCCAAGACGGATGAAATCGGTATCACCCAAAACGACCTTTCCACCTTCGAACGTCTTCTCGCGGACGTGCAGGCTGCGTTCACCCGCGAGGACCATCAGGGGCTGCGCCGGCTGACGACGCCAGAAATGGTTTCCTACCTCTCCGAAGAGTTGGCCGACAACGCGACCAAGGGATTGAAGAACGAGGTATCAAATCTTCAATTCCTCAACGGTGAAGTCGCCGAAGCGTGGCGGGAGGGTACGCGCGACTATGCGACTGTGGCACTGCATTGGTCGGCTGTTGATGTCATGCGCAACCGCCAGACGTCCGTGATCGAAGATGGCGATCCCGTCAATCCGGTCGAGACGACGGAACTCTGGACCTTTACCCGTGAAGCTGGAGGAGAGTGGCTGCTGTCCGCCATTCAGGACATCACAAAGCCATAGGCATCCTTTTGCCGGGCCGAATCTAGGCGGTTTGGGAGATCGACTTCTGGGGCGTTGCCGGTGTAAACAGCCTACGCTTCAGAAATTCTCCGGTCTTGTCCTTTTCGTGGTCGGTTCGGCGAACCGAGCCGCCGCCGGTCGACGTCTTCGTCCTGCCGACGCCCGCCTTTTTGCCCGCGCCGGCCTGGGTGAACCCGCCGCGTGACATCGTGCCGCCGCCGAACGACATCTCTTCGACAACATTCATTGCGCGCGTGGACTTTACACATTTGTAAATTGCCCACGCCGGGTAATCCGAGATACCGCTGGGCGGCGGTTCGGTTCGCGCATCCGACTTATCGGGCAACAGCACTCCGGGATGAACGAGCCGGGCCGTCCGTAAGCTATGTGGGAGAACACTATGATTCGCAAGGTTCTGGTTGCAGCCTCGGTTGTGACGCTCGTTAGCATGCCGGCATTTGCCGCCACCCAGTATTGGGTCGCGAAGGACGCCACAACGAAGAAGTGCTCCGTGGTTTCCACGAAGCCGGACGGCAAGAAGATGACCGACGCCGGAACAAAGGCATACGATTCCCAAGCCAATGCCGAGAAGGCGATGAAGTTGCTGAAAGACTGCAAATAAGGGAATTTGCGCCCCTTTTGAGCTGTCGCCCGCTCTGGAACACTGGAGCGGGCTTTTTGCTGCACAGAGCTCGCGCTCGATGGCGGGACGTCATCTGCCCAGTTCGACTGCCTCGAACTAAATCTATAATTTTTTGTAGGCCAGGAAGGTCGATCCAATTTCCTGCCTGTCAGGAAGGCAGTGTCTCGAACCTGCCGATCGGCGGCGAATGCAAACCGTCTTGGTTTTGAGGATCAATCTCGCAGGGGGAGAGGGTCGATCGCGATGCCGGTCAACAGAGACCGGCGGATAAAAATGGCCGGGCTCGAATACGGCCCGGCCAAAAGAAGGTCAAAACCTTCAGAGGGAGCACCGTTCAGCGGGATGGGAGGAAATCGCCGAACGATTTTGTCTTTATGAGCTCATTTTTGGGCTGCTGCGACGAACGTCATTCCAAAGAATAGCCCAACTGACAAAATTCGTACTCTGGATACGCGCTTTCTGCGGGATCGAGAAAATGGGCGTCGTGGCGATGTGCCACTGCCGTTTCAGGACATGGTCCCGACATTCCGGATCGCTCACGCGCGCCTGCTCCGCCAATTCTCCGAAAGGCCGAGCAGCGATATGGTCGCACCCAAGCGAGCCTCAAGAAGAACGGCACCGGAATGCCTTCTACGCCCGCGGGTAGCGTCCAACGGGATGGACGCTCGCGCGCCTAAATAGCCGGTTTCGAGGCTAACTCAACCGGGTTGTCGACGTTGACGGCATGTCGCTCTTGATGATCGAGATTATCATGCTATATAGATAACCACGATAACCGGGAGGCGAACCTGTGGTTGCTGCCAACAAAACAATTGAATTCTCCCGTGTTGGGACGCTCACGGGAACGCCGGAGCAGGTCCGAACCGGGCTCAGCCGGCTGAAGGCGGAACAGGTCGTCGCGCTGACAATTGAGCACGGCAGTGAATCCGCCGCCAAGGCTTTCGCCCAGACGGTTGCAGGCCTCGCCCCTTTGGTCGGTGCCATTCTCAAACGCCGACAAGATGAAGCATTCAACTCAATCATCGAGGCACTGGTGCCGGAGGTTCCTCCTCCACACCATAAGCTCGTCGAGGCGCGTATGGTGGCAGATGCGCGTAAGGCGGTGCTGGAAAGTGGCGACTGGCTGACAGCCGCGGAGGTCGCGAAGGTCGCCGGCTTCAGTGCCAGCAATCCCAGCGCCCAGCCGAACAAATGGAAGAAGGAGGGACAGGTCTTCGCCGTGCGCCATCGCGGCGTCGACTACTTCCCCGGATACGCACTGGACCCATCGACCGACTTCCGGCCGGTCAAGGCGCTGGCACGGGTTCTACACATCTTCCGGGGGAAGAAGGACGATTGGGGTCTCGCCTACTGGTTCGCCTCGGTCAACAGCTTCCTTGGCGGAAAGAGGCCGCAGGATTTGCTCATCAGCGAGCCCGAGCGCCTCGTCGGCGCCGCCGAAGACGAGGTGGCCGGCGTACTCCATGGTTGAAAGGAAGTTGCGGACGCGACGCCTGCTTGTCGTGGGCACAAAGGTCCCCAAACCCCAGAACGACCTCGGCTCACTGGTGAAGACAATGATCTGGCCTGGTGGCCGGGTCATTCACCGAATCCACCTCAGTCTCTACGGTGGGAGTGCATTCAATCCGGGCGTCAAGGGCAACGCACGATTCAGCCCAATTCAGAACGCGGCCGGCGCAAGCATCCCGACGCTTTATGGCGGCACGACCTTCGACTGCGCCGCGATGGAGACGGTATTCCACGACGTGTCATTCGCACCGGGGCTGAAGACCTTCGATAAAGCGAAGCTCACTGAGCAAGTCTATTCGACGGTGACATGCCAGCGCGACTTGGTGCTGGTCGACCTCAGCTCGACTGCGCTGAGGTCGCTTGGTATCCGCCGCGGCGAGCTCATCGATACGGAAAAGGACCAGTATCCGGGCACGCGCAAGTGGGCCGAGGCCATCCACGCGCAGTGCCCCGCGATTGAAGGGTTGTGCTGGGTTTCTCGTCAGGATGATCGTGCCCGCGCCGTTGTCCTCTTCGGCGATCGCATCCCCGCGACCGATCTCGTGCTTGCGAGCGCTTCGCGGAGCATTCTCGACGATGCAGACCTTTACTCCGACCTGTTGGCCCTGGCGGAGCGCATCGGCGTCAACGTCGCGGGCTAGCGGCCGGCGAGACGCGCGGCATTGAAGCCAGCCAGGAAGCTGCCGCAAGCTCGATGCTTTTGAGCGGGCAGTTTGGCAACTGAGTGTCACTCAGCAGCGACAGTCGCGCCTGAACGGTGGCCAGGATAAGCCCGACCTCACCGACGGGTTGAGCCGTGCGGTTCGGATCTCCGCTCGAGAACGCCGGCTACCAAATCGCGGTCCGTAGCATATGCGGCCGTCAGAAGGGGCGAAAGCTTCGAAGAAAACGAACAGGGTCGCAACTGGTACTCGAATATCAAAGCGTGGCGCCCGCCGGTCGTAGCCAACAGGATCGGATTTCCCCGCAACGCAGCCGGACCGATCAGGTCGAAGACGTGCTTGAAGAGGCAAGGTAACCCTCTGCTCGGCATTGGAACGCCCAGGCGTCAGACGAGCGCTCGGAATCCGGCGGCTTTGGGCTATTTCCGTGACCGACTTCTAACTGTCAGCGTCCTGACAGGTTGACTGACCCATTATCGCAAATCGACCCAGAAAGACGCTGTCCCGCGGCGATGTCCTCACCGCGATTGCGGTGCAGCTGATTGTGGCCAACGGTTGTTTTGCGAGCAGGTAATTTATCGTGGGTACGCACGATCGGCAGTATTTCGTCAGCCTCGGCTTGATCTAGGCGAGCCATGATCGAAGCGCAGAATCTCCGTTCAAAGAACAAAGCTTCGACGAAATCAGACTGCTTCAGAGATCCTCAAACCTGGAAAGCTCAAGATGAACTCTACCTATGCAAGCTCTCAGAAGGCCATTCACTGGGCTGTGTTTCTCCTGGTTGTCAGCCTCTATGGCCTGACCTATGTCGCCGACTTTCTTCCGCGCGGCGATCCCGGTCGCGACCTCGTATGGTGGTTTCATATTTCGTTTGGCCTGCTGCTTTTCGTCCTGGTCGTTACGCGCATCGGCCTGCGCCTGGTGCGTGGAGCGCCCGATCTGCCCGCGCAAATGACTCGGTTTGAAAAATGGATGGCCAAAGTCACGCATTTTTTGCTCTACGCCCTTCTCGTAGCCATTCCGGTTCTCGGAATCCTCCTGACTTGGTATAGGGGGCAACCCTTGAGCTTCTTCGGCCTGATTACCATATCGGCCCCATTCGCACCGGATCGCGCGTCGGCCGGAACCATCAAGGAGCTCCACAGCCTCTGCGCCAATCTGATACTTATCCTTGCCGGACTTCATGCGGCTGCCGCCCTTTGGCATCATTTTGTCCGTAAGGACGACGTGCTCAAGCGAATGTTGCTGGGAGCACGCGGCTCCTGATTACGGCTTATAGATGAAGAAGGTACTGATGCGTGTCGCGATGGTTGGCTTGCTCGGCCTTGTCCTGGCCCCGCCGCATGCTACGCATGCGGAAGTGGACGACGACGGCGATCATGATCGGGCGCGAGACCTATATGAGCACGGCGAAATAGAGAGCCTGTCCAAGATAATGAGCGTGGTCCACGCCCAAGTTCCTGGCGACATAGTAGCCGTCGACTTCATCCGAATTGACGACACGTGGGTGTATAGGTTCCAGGTTGTTGCCTCCGACGGCCGCCGCAGGATCGTCGATGTGGACGCCGGGGCCGGAGCTGTCATGCACGGCAAGCACGGCGACTAATGAAAATTCTCCTCGCCGAAGATGAACCCCGTATCGCGACCGACATCTCGGCGGTTCTCAAAGCTGCTGGAATGGCCGTCGATATCGTGCGCGACGGCGAAGCTGCCTGGTTCGCAGGCGACGTCGAGAATTACGATGCGGCCATTCTGGATCTTGGATTACCAAAACTGGATGGCCTCACCGTCCTGAAACGCTGGCGTGCCAACACCCGGCGTTTTCCAGTTCTAATTCTGACCGCCAGGGGGATGTGGAGAGAGCGCGTCGAGGGCATCAACACTGGTGCTGACGATTACCTTCCCAAGCCTTTTGAAATGGAAGAACTTCTCGCTCGGTTGAGAGCAATATTGCGTCGTTCAACAGGACAGGCTGCGCCGGTGCTGAAATCAGGACCATTGCTCCTCGATACGCGCCAGATGCGCATCTCGCTCCGCGGCGTACCTGTCGCGTTGTCGCCGCTGGAATATCGGCTTCTGGCGTTTCTGATGCATCATTCCGGACGCGTGGTCGCGCCAACCGAACTTGCGGAGCATTTGTATGATTCCGGCAACGATCGTGATCCCAATGCAATCGAAGTCATAGTCGCCCGTCTTCGCAGAAAGCTCGGCAACAATGTCATCGAGACACGTCGCGGGTTCGGATACTTTGTCGCTGACGAGCCTTCCTAATGGGCAACTCGATCCGCTTCAGACTCTGGTCGGCAGCGACGATCTCGATTCTTGTCGCTCTTGCCATTGCCGGCGTCGGGCTTCGCTATCTGTTTGAATCGAACGTCGAGCGGCGGGTCGTCAGTGAACTGACTCTCGATCTCAACGAATTGATCGCTGCAACCAGCTTTACAGCCGAGGGTCACCTTTCGGTCGCGCCCGCCTTGACCGATCCGCGCTTCGCAAACCCGCTGTCCGGTCAATATTGGCAGGTGGAGGACCTGAGCACACACAGTCTTGTGCGTTCACGCTCGTTGTGGGACGCGAGGCTAGTGCTGCCCGATCATCAAACTGGCGGCGAGCTGAGGCAGACCGAGGAACTCAAGGGGCCCGCCGGCGAACTTACAATTGCCGTCGCGCGTTCGATCATCGATGCCGACGGCCGTTCCTTTCGCGCCATCGTGGCGGAAGACCATCGCAGTGTGGAAGTGTCGGTGAGCAAATATGTCCGTGACCTTGCGCCTGCTCTCATCTTGCTCGCCGCTGCCCTGATGGCGGCATTCTTCATCCAGATCACTGTTGGCCTTGCTCCGCTGAGAAACCTGCGGGCGGCCGTCAGGGACGTTATCGCGCAGCGAACGGCGCGGCTAGAGGTGGCTGCGCCGACGGAGGTGCAGCCGCTCGCCGACGAAATCAACCGCCTCCTCTATGCCCAGGAGAAAGCCCTTGCACGCGCCCGATCGCGTGCCACCGACCTGGCGCATGGCCTCAAGACGCCCCTCCAGGTTCTATCGGCGGACATCCGCGCATTGCGCGAAAAGGGCGAGACGAAGCTCGCCGACGAAATCGAAAAGAGCGCGAGCGCGATCCGCCGCCATGTCGAGCGGGAATTGGCGCGCGCGCGTCTGGCACCCGGCGTTTCTGGGAAGGCATCCTGCCGGGTGCGAGAAACGGCGGCTGGCGTCATTGCTGTAGTGAGACGCACGCCGAGCGGAAAGCAGCTCGCCTTCGTCATCGACGTCGCGGAGGATCTCATGGCGCCGGTCGATGAAGGCGACCTGTCGGAGATTCTTGGCAACCTTGTGGAGAACGCGGCGCGTTTCGCGAATTCCTTGGTTCGCGTCACCGCTTCCGCCGCCGCTGGCGAGGTGGTCATCGCCGTTGCCGATGATGGTCCGGGCATTCCGGATGCGGACCGCGTATCGGTCCTGTCACGCGGCGTCCAACTGGACAGCAAGGGCGGCAGCAGCGGACTGGGTCTGGCCATAGTTTCCGACATTGTCGAAGCCTATGACGCACACCTGACCATGACCAATTCCGATCCTGGCCTGGTGGTAACCATAGTCCTGCCACGGCACTGCTAGAGCAAGACGAGCACAGGGCTGCCGTTCACGCAAACCCAGGGAAATAATCAGTCTTTAGCCTCGAACGGCGCACGCCCATGGCCAGCAGCATCTGTCGCAGTGCCTTGACCATGGCTTGCGGGCCGGAAATATAGAAGGTTCGCTCCAGGTAGTCGGGTATGGCCAGGCGCACCAGGCGGGCGTCGATATGGCCGGGATATTGGCCCGGCCCGGTGCCCTTTGCCACGGCGTGAAACGTCCTGATGCCCAGTTCGCGCCGCGCGGCGCCAAGCACGTCGCGATAGGCGATATCCTCCTGGGTTTCGGTGCCGTAGAGAACGACGATCGGCCGTGCCTCCTTGCGATCGATCAGGTACTGCAGCATCGAACGGAACGGCGTGATGCCGATGCCGCCGGCCAGGAAAGCCATCTTGGCCTTGGGATTGGACGGCAGCGTGAAATCGCCGGCCAACTGGGAGGCGTGGATCGTGCTGCCGGGTCTCATGGTGGCCAGCGCCCGCTTGAAGGCGCTTGATTGTGGATAGAACTTGACGCCCAGCCTAACTGATCGCTCGGTCGGCGCGGACGCGACCGTGAAATAGCGCCGGTTGCCGCGATTGTCGGAACGGTCGAGGCCAAGTGTCCATTCAAGGTACTGGCCCGCCTTGAAGGCGAGTGTTTGCTGTGACCTGAAGATGAAATCGTAGCTGTCGACGGCGGATTGCTCGACGCGTTCCAATCTCAGCACGAAACGCCCTTTCGGGCTCACAGCGTACGCGAAGAGGTTGCCCACGAGAAGCGCAAGTTCGGGCGTAAGGTAAAACGAGCCAATATGAATGTTGGGCGCGAACAGAAAGCCGACGATTGCGGCAAAGCCGATGCGCGGCCAACGTGTCGTCGGAGCCGTCAGCGGCTCGGTCAGCATCACGAAGGCGAAGAACAGCAGGGGTGACGAGCCGAAGGTCTCCGTCAGGGCGGTGCCGTAGTGAGACGGATCGGTGGTGGCCAGTATTGTCGCGAGAGCCACCACGAGGAAGGTCGCGACGAGGTCCAGCCGGCGCAGCTTGCGCACCAGAAGAACGCCTCCGATGAGCACGAAGGGAAGCAGCCAGATATTGCCCCCCGCCCACCAGGTGGCGGGCCGGTCGAGCAAAAGCGCGGTGAGAGCGACACCCAGCGCGGCCGGATTAAAAAGATGCTTCCTTCCGATGGCGAGCATGTATTTCGAGGAAATCGCCCAGACCGCGGCGAGTACAATCGCCCCGATCGCTTGGAGGTCCGTGGCGGCGACCGGATCGAGGATCAGCGTCAGGATGAGGGCGGTGATGTAGAGGGATTCGCTGTTGGCTGGGACATCGAAAATGCGCGCAAAAACCTTATTGGTAATCCAGCAGGCGGCTAGCACCAAACCGGTCGTGAAGGCGAGCGCGACGGGATCCTGTGGCACAAGCTTAACGAAGCCGAACACGAAAGCCGTGCCCACCAGCGCGATCAAATAATAGAGCACCAGCCGGTACATGGTCAGATGGTCGAGAAATCGGTCGATGGTCTTTATCATTGTTGGCAAAAAGCTCCGAAGCCGCTGGTCAGCGTGGCGCGGCCATTGACGTCGACGATGTAGCCTTCCAAGTCCGGCATACGCTCGAGGAAGTGGATGCCGTCCTTGCCCATGGCGAAGGCTGCGGTGGCAAAACGGTCGGCTTCGAGCACGTCAAGGCCGATCACTGTCAAACTGACGATGTCTGCGATGGAACCTCCAGGCCCATGGGGATCATAAATGTGTTGCCCCCGCACATATGTGCCGGATGTGGCCACGCCGCGTCCGCGCGGCCAGATGATCTTGATGACTTCGGCAGCGTTGAAGGGATTGCGGATGCCGACGCTCCAGTCCCGGCCCGCGGCGTTCCTGCCACTGGACTGGATGTCGCCCCCGGCCTCGATGAAGAAGTCGCGGATCCCCGCCCGCCGGACGATTTCGGCAGCGTTGCAGATGGCCCAGCCCTTGACGATCCCGGACGGGTCGAGCGAACCATCGGCCTTGCGAATATCAAAATATCCGTTCGTCTCCTTCCTAGTCCGTTCGGCGAGCGCCATCACTTCAAGCATTTCGCGGCTCCAGTTGCGTACCGGGACATCGCCACGATTGATGGCCGAGATCTCACTTCCCGCCCGGTAGGTGCTGAAACGGCTGTCGACAGCAGCGAAGTAATCGAAGACCGTGTCGATCAGGGCGCCATCGGGCGCACTTGCGACATCGACCGTGACTGGCATGCCCATCAGAATCCGGGTTTCGCGCATGACTCACGAAGACGCCTTCTCCAGCGCGCCGGCAAGGGACTGGATAAAGGCCCTGCTGGTCAGCGTCGCGCCCGAAATGATGTCGACATCAGCGCTTTGCGCACGGATCGCCTCGTCGCGCAGCATGGGCAGAGCCCGCCGGTTGATGCTGACAGACGTGCGGCGATCACTCGGGTATTTGAGCACCTTGAGCGCCGTGAGTCGGCCGTTCTGAACGAGAGCCTGGAGCTGGATGATGCCGTAATAGGCGTCGGCTGCGGGCCCGGTGTAGACCCCGTCGGCATAGCCGTGGGCCACGAGCTTCATGCCGGTAGGCACGACGTGAGCCGGCGCTTGCGGATATGCCGGTCTCGGCTGCGGGATCGGTACATAGGCAGCCGGCGTCACAGCGAAAGACGGGGTTTCCGGCACGGCGGGGCTGGCGGGCGCTGGGGCTAACTTTTGCTCCGGTGTCGGAGGCGGCATCTGAGAAGCCTGCGGCTGACCGGCGGCGAGTGCCGATTTCGGCGCAGGCGCTGCAATACCCGCCGTGGTTTTCTTTCCAATCTCACGCGGCATTCTCAGCGTCGGCGCCCGCCGCACATCTTCTTGATGAACATTGGGCAGGGCTGCTGCAGGTGCTGCAACTGGATAGGCCGCAGCCAGTGGAACGACTGGCGGCAATGCGTCCCCGTTTGCATTGGCGGATAGGGCGCTATCAATCATGGCTGAGCCGTGACTCGACTGATCCCAGATACAAGCGCCCGACGACGCGATGACGATAAGTGACAAAGCGATCTGTTTCATAGGGCTGCGTTCCACACTGAATTGTGCGCCGACAAATCGACTGAGCATGCATTGTCGCATCACCAAGCTGACAATTGGCTGTCAGGTATTCCCCGGGGGCATTCTGACTTCGTTGTCGGTTTTAACGAACCTTCCTGGCGGCACCCTGCAAGCAGGTCCTGAACTGACCGGGCGCAGATATGGGGTAGAGAAATCGTCGGGAAGCGGGATGGGCCGAAAGCTGTTTTCATAGAGGCGCGGATCATCCCGCCTCCGAAGGAGGAAACAGGGAATCTGGGCTGGAGGCTCGTTGGGCCATAGCACCACCCGACAGTTCCGATAATGCGCTCGCCTCCCCGATCCCAGGTCGGTAAGATGCAAATTTTCTCGGATTAATATCTGTAATAATCGCTGACGTTTCGTGTTTATACTCACCAGTATGACGGCCATAACCACAAGGTATCATTTATACGAGAACTTCTGCATCTATATCTAGGACAGCTTTCGGAATTCTCCGAGAGCCTTTAGATCAGGAGCTTATCATGAGAAAAGTAACAGCAATCTTGGCGACGTTGGCCCTGGGCGCGGCGCTTGCAACTGGAACGGCAACTGTCTCGATGGCCCGCGGCGGCGGGGGCGGCGGCCATGGCGGCGGCCATGGCGGCGGCTTCGGTGGCGGTCACAGCATCGGTGGCGGCTTCAGCGGCGGCCATGGCTTCGGCGGCCACGGTCTTGGGGGCGGCGCTCGTGCCTTTGGTGGCATTGCTGGCAGTCGTGCCGTTGCTCGCAATTTCGGCGTCAACCATGCAGTCGCAATTGGCCATGACCGCGTTGCGGCGCGGGACTTCCGGCGGGATCGCCGAGACGATCAGTACTGGGGGCCGTACCCCTACTGCGAGTACCCGTACCGCTACGATGTTCCCCCCTACGCTCCTTGCCTGTGAGGGGGCTTGAGTGATCGTTTTGCACGGCATCGCAAGCGTGTCCGACGCTTGCGATGCCGTGCAAATAAGCAAATCCGGGCGCCTCCCTAAAGGAGGTTTTCGCCGATTCCGAAAATCAGTTCGATCCGGCAGGATCGGAATTCCGGCCTTTCGGTGCACCCATAGAAGCTGAATGGCGACGGGATGGGCGAACAAAGACTTAGATGGCGGGCTTCTTGATTGCGACTATCATCTCGGCCGAGCGGTCAAAGTGCCGAGCGCTGATCGACCCGGCACCTAGCGAAGAGCCCGGGCTACCGACGACCTCAGCTGCACCACCTCAGGCGACACCATTCCCCGCTCGAGTAGAGTTTATGACCAAGGTACAAATACGAAAGTATATGGCAACCGACCTGAGCAGATAGGCCGCGCAAACCGGCATACAATGGAGCGGCATGCCAGACGCGGTAAATTCCAGCTAGCGACGAGTTGAGGTTCTTGCTCCCCAATAAGGAGCGTGCGCCGCGTCGACGCGGATCGCTGAAGGGCAGCGTTGTCGTCGAGGCGGGGCATCAATTCGGCTGCACAAGGAACCATCGGCTTTGTTTAATATGCGGAGATAGAAAAATGCTTTGTATCAACTGTAATTCTGCGTTTCACCGGCGACCTTCCCAGTACTATTTCTGCTCGAGTGCATGCTGGGAATACGCCAAGATAAACACTCCTTGGAGGATTCTATCGGATGGCCTAGGTCTCTTCGCGACTCCTGCCAAGCACCACAGCAGGTGCAGTCGTCGGCGGTCCAGAAGAAGCGTGAGGGCTATCATCCAATCCACGGGTGAAGTGGGGCCTATCGGGACAAGCGTGGAAGCAGTCACCTGAACCTGCGCTCCGCGTCCGAATTGGCCGGCCAGCCGAAATGATAACTTTGCGACATTGGTGTCCGATCGGCTCCGTGAACTCCAGTAACGATTATTGATCCCGACAGAACTCTAGGTGCCCACCTTGTCTGTCGTCATGCCCGCGGTCCGCGCGGCGTTTCTTGGCTCCATCGTCGAGAGGGTCCAGGCATTCACAATTGTCTTGGCAATAGGGACGCTTCGCGGATGGCGCCCCCGTCGCCCTGGGTTGCGTTTGCTGTCTTGGCCGGCGCAATCCTGCTGAGCGCTCCGTTGCTGTCTAGGTACCGATACATTCCTCCATTCGGCGTCGGTACCCCATGCTGCATCTGTTCGGCATAAGGTGGCTGCGAAAGGCCTCACTCAAGATGGCGGGTTCACTCTGTTGCGCGATGAGAATGCCGTCTTTGCGCCCGGTACGGCTCGAAAGCGCGGCACAGCAACGTCGCCCACGCCTGGATTCGATGCGGGGATGACTGAGTTCAGGGCTGTCCTGCTGGAAGGATTGGAGGTCGCTTTCATTGTACTCGCAGGCCTGCCGCGGCCTCCTGCTTCCGGCTTCTCTGGGTGCGCTTGCCGCTTTGCGCGTCGTCCTGGTCTTTGGAAACCTGATCCGCCGACCGCGTTGGCGGTTTCCGAGAACCAGCCCAGGTTCGGTGTCGGCTTTCTTGATCTATCCGGAAAATAGCGGAAAGTGCCGAGGCTTGGCCCTCCGGAACTGGCAAGCGAGGAACAAATACGGCAAAATTTACATAGCGCTGTTGGGGACACGGAGCTAAACCACCGAACGGAGCGCAAGCCATGATGCGGCCAGGCAGACGGTTCAGCTAACGGGTTGAACTGGCCAGTTGACCATGGCCCGCTCCGGGCACTCAATTGCGCGGAGGCAATCCTCCCCAAATTTTTCTTATGACACCTACCGAGCAGAACTTGAGGTTGTATTCACTGAGACCCGCGGCTTGGACGCACCAGCCCTAAGATGTCGCTATTCGTTTTATCCATTGCAAACGCTCGGCATCTAGCGCTCTGTAGAATTTTCCGGTGATCGCAGAGCGCCAGGCGAGAGCCAAGATGATAAACCAGTTGCACCCGATTCGGAGCGCCAGCAAGACGCTACCTCCCATTGCAACCGGCGCCGTTGCGGCAGCAATCTTCATTGCCGACACCGTCACGGAGGCCGACATCCCGGTTGGCGTTTTCTATGTTGCCGTTGTACTGATGACTGCCCGATTCTGCCGCGCGCGGGGCCTCGTACTCGTAGCCGCCGGGTGTGTTGTTCTCAGCTTGTTGAGCTATTTTTTGTCGGCACCCGCGGCCCCGGACGCTCCTGGTGTTGTCAACCTTTTAATCAGCATCGGTGCCATCGGCGTGACGGCCCTGCTCGTGGTGCAAGGCCAATCAGCGGCAGAAACACTGCGCGAACAGGCCAGTCTGCTTGGCCTTTCGCACGACGCCATTTTCGTGCGTGATCTGCACGATCGGATCACCTACTGGAATCGCGGCGCCGAGAGCCTGTATGGATGGACGAGCGACGAAGCTGTGGGAAACCTGTGCCATCAGCTCATGCAAACGACCTTTCCCGCGCCGCTTGAAAAGATCAATGTCGAGCTGCTGCGCAGCAGCGGCTGGGAAGGAGAGCTGATCCATACGAAGCGCGATGGAACGCAAGTCGCGGTCGCAAGCCGATGGGCATTGCAGCGGGATGGGCGAGGCGACCCTGTCGCGATTTTGGAGACCAACAACGACATCACCGAGCGCCAGCGGGCAGAGGAGGCGCTGCGCGAGAGCGAGAGACGATACAAAAGCATCTTTCGGACGGCAGGCGTGTCGATATGGGAAGAGGATTTTTCTCTGATCAAAGCCGCGATCGACAAGCTCAAGGCCCAAGGCGTGGAAGACTTCCATGCTTATTTCGCTGGACATCCGGAGTTCGTAGTAGAATGCATTTCACTGGCGAAGGTGGTCGACGTGAACGACGCCACGATTGAGCTGTTCAAGGCCCACAGCAAGAACCAGCTCCTGGATTCGCTAAATGCCGTATTTACCCCGGACACGATGGACGCGTTTGCCGGGGAACTGATTGCCGTCGCAGAAGAACTCTCCCTTTTTTCAGCCGAAACGACGCTTCAAACACTGACGGGAGACAAACTGACGGTCCTTTTTGCGATCACCTTCCCACCGGGACCTTCCAAGCTCGACCGGGTATTGGTGACAGTTACGGACATCACAAAGCGCAAGCGGGCCGAGGAGGCGCTTCGTGAAAATGAAGAAAAGTGGAGGGGAGTATTCGAGCACAATCCGACCATGTATTTCATGATCGATACCACCTTGACCGTGCTGTCTGTGAATCCCTACGGAGCTGAGCAACTTGGCTATGCGGTCGACGAGTTGGCGGGCGAATCCGTCCTCAAGATTTTTCATGAAGATGATCGAGCTGAAGCCCAACGCAATATGACGAGGTGCCTCGATCAACTCGGCAAAGTCGCCAGTTGGGAGCTGCGTAAGCTCCGCAAGAGCGGCGAGGTGCTCTGGGTTCGCGAAACCGCCAGAGCCATGCTGATGAAGGGTGTACCGGTCATCTTGATCGTCTGTGAGGACATCACAGAACGCAAACGCGCCGAGTATCTGGCGGGCCAGGTATTTGAAAGCTCACCCGACGCCATCTCCATGGTTGGAAGAGATCATCGCTATCGACGCGTAAATCCGGTTTATGAGCGACTTTGGGGAGTGCCGGTCAACATGTGCATTGGGAAGCATGTGGCTGATCTTTTGGGGGCCGCGGCCTTTGAACAGACCATCAAACCGCATTTGGATCGGTGCTTCGAGGGCGAAGAAGTACGCTACACCGAGTGGTTTACCACCGCGCTCGGGCGCCGCTACCTCGCCATGTCGTACACACCGTTGCGGATGAATTCCAACCACATCGAAGCCGCACTTGTGGTCGTACGCGATCTTACGGACCACATTTTAATCTCGGAGGCCTTGCGAACTGCTCAGGCGGAGCTCGCACGTGTCAACCGCGTCACCACCATGGGGCAACTCACGGCCTCAATCGCACATGAGGTAAGCCAGCCCATCACCGCCACCCTCGCCAACGCTCAGGCGGCGTTGCGGTGGCTGGGGGGCCGACCGCCCAACGTTGAGGAGGTACGGCACGCACTCGATGAAATCGTGAAAAGCAGCAACCGGGCGGGCGACGTCATCGGCAGAATCCGCGCTCTCGTCAAAAAGGCACCCCCTCGGAAAGATCGGTTCGATCTCAACGAAGCCGTTCGGGATGTGATTGTGTTGACACGCAGTGAAGTGCTGCGGCATCGCGTTTCGCTACAGGCTGAGCTCGCGAGAGATCTGGCGCCGGTTAGTGGCGACCGTATCCTGCTGCAGCAGGTGCTCCTCAACCTGATCATGAATGCCGTCGAGGCGATGAGCAACACAACCGAAGGGAAACTGAACCTGCGGATCAGCACCGAGACAGAGACGGATGGGGGGGTACGCGTGGCAGTGTGCGATTGCGGCCCGGGATTGGACCCTCAGAGCCTGGACCGCGTTTTCGATGCCTTCTACACAACCAAACCGGACGGCATGGGCATGGGCCTGGCAATCTGCCGATCGCTCGTAGAAGCCCATGGCGGACGGCTTTGGGCCACCGCGAACCAACCGCGGGGTGCTGTTTTTCAGTTCACACTGCCTCCGGAAGGTGATGAGACCGCCTCCGCCCCACGCGCCAGCTAGCCGCCCGAATTTCTACGAAATGCCTGAAGATGTTGCGGGAACCACCAGGTGGCTGCTTTCCGAAGACGCTGAGCTTGTCACGGCACAGGACATGGTGGTTGATGCCGGGTCTACCATGGGAGGGCCGCGCTTATGAGCGAGGCACTGTCGTTCATGACCTCGATATGCGATGCCATCATCGCAGATTGTGTGGTTTGGATGACTACGCTAAGCGTTTGTGAGAGGTAGCGCCACGAACCGTATGGCATCGCCCGATTTGATTCGTATCAGCGCGGCGGCCTTGCCGCTGTTGCGGAGCGATGCAAGACTCGTGTGGACATCGTTGGGGTTCGAGACCGTCTTGCCGCCGACCTCGAGAATGATGTCGCCAGCCTGCAAGCCATGCTCCGCTGCCTGACCGTTGGGATCGACGGACACGACCATCACTCCCGGCTTGCTGGTGCCCGCAGTCTGGTTTGCAGGCGCTAGCACAAACCCAAGATCTTGCTTGTTGGGAGTGCCAACCCTGCTCTCGGTTGGTGCGGTGACCTGTGGCTGGCGGTCGACCGGCATGGTTCCGAGCTTCATGTTCAGGTCCTTGGCCTCGCCATTGCGATAGATGCTTAATGACACCGTAGTCCCCGGCGCCATTTCGCCGATCTTCTGCGCCAGGTCTAGGGGGGCATCAATCGGAGCACCATTGACGGCCGTGATGGCATCCCCCGGCTTCACCCCTGCTTTGATAGCCGGGCCAGTAGGCTCCACATCGTCGACAAGAACGCCTCTCGCCTTGCTCAAGCCAAGCGCAGCGGCAATATCCGCGACGATCGGTTCATCATGAAGGCCGAGCCAGCCGCGCGTCACATATCCCTTGTCCTTGAGTTGAGCGACAACCGCTTTCACGGTAGCCGCCGGAATGTCGAAGCCAATTCCGACCGAGCCTTCGGAGGGCGTGAAGATGGCCGTGTTGACGCCGATCACATTCCCCTCGATATCGAAGGCCGGGCCGCCGGAATTGCCTCGGTTGATCGGGGCGTCGATCTGAATGAAGTTGTCATAGGGGTTGGCATTGATGTCGCGTCCTTCTGCGGAAACGATGCCAGAAGTGACAGTACCGCCGAGACCGTACGGATTGCCGATCGCGATCACCCAATCACCAACGCGCGGTTGCCGGTCGGCAAATCTGACGTACGGAAAATCGTGACCGTCAACCTTGATCAGGGCGAGGTCAGTCTTGGCATCCGTGCCGACGACCTTGGCCTTGTAGCTCTTGCCGTCGCCGGTGGCCACTACGACGGCCTCGGCATGATCGACCACGTGGTTGTTGGTTACCGCGTAGCCATCTGCCGAGATGAAGAAACCCGATCCCTCGCCGAGGATCACTCCGTGTTCACCTGACGAGGCTGAATCAGGCGACACAGCCGGGCTTTGGCCTGCATCTGTGCTTGCAGTCTCTCGGGTTTCATCGATTATCACGCGCACCGACAGGACAGCCGGTCTGACCTTAGCCACGATATTGGCAAAGCCGTCGGGTGGAGCAGCAGGTTCGGCGGCTTGCGCCGTATCGGCCTGTCTTGAAAAGCCGAGTTCATGGAGCGCCAGCGTCCCACCAAGCAGTGCAACAGATCCGAGAACGGCCGCCGTGACCCCCAAACGGTAAGCTTGTGGCCTGGATTGACGGGAGTTGATGTACTTAACCATGGCTTATCTTCCTTCTGATGGACGAACAACCAGCCGAGACTGAGTATGGCTGGAGCTCTGGTGCCGCGGCTGGTTGCGGTCCGAGGTCCGGAGAACCCAATTGATTAGTCGGGCAGCTGCGTGAGTTCAGGTGCCTCAACCCACGCTCGTCACAATGGCAGCCTGGTCAGGTATGAGAAGCACCCGATAAGCCCTGGCGTCGCACCGCAGCAGATAAGCGGTTTCGTTGGGTACAGATTCGGCATCGAGACGCTCCGCCGAGATCGGCCCCTTGCAGGGGAAACCCTGGCTTCGAGCCTGGTCGGCAACGATCGCCGCAGCGGTTTCGCCGCCTTGAGCCGATGCAGTCAGCGAGGAGCCTGCCACACAGGCCGGGGTGATGATTGCCGTGACGATCGATAAAACCTGCCAATATTTGAGCTTGCTCTTCATTTCGGTCTCCTTGGCTATTCTTCGCCATTCTCCTGCGATCGATCCGCAGGAGATGCCAGTTGCGATCAGGTGCGGGAAGTGGCGAGCGTCCGGTGACCGGCGGTTCGCCCACGGGTCTCTCCCGAATTGATTGAACGCCAACGGTTCGGCGTCTCGCCGACGAAACGTTTGAAGACGACGCTAAAATGGGATTGCGTTTGGAAGCCTATGTTGAGGGCAATCTCAACCAGCGGCGTTTGGGTCTGTGCGAGCATTTCCTTGGCACGTTCGATACGTCGCCGTAGAAGAAATTCGTGCGGACGTATCCCTGTTGCAGCACGAAATTGGGCAGCAAAGTGCATCCGGCTGAGCCCCGTTGCCGCGGCCATGTCGCCCAATGTGATCGTTTCTCCGAGATTTGCCTCGATGTACTCGGCGGTGCGCTTGAGGCGCCACATGGGGAGTGTGTTCCGGGGCTGGGGCGAACACTGGTTCCCCCGATATGCGGGATCGTGCAAGGCAAGCAACCGAGCGACAAGGGCGAGGCGGAGCGAATCTGCATAGAGGCAGGCGAAATCCTCCTGGCTGCACTCGGCAGCCTCGAGCGCCTGCGACAGCTGTTCGACGATGGGATCGGCCGGTTGCTGGATTCCGCTGGCCGGTTTTAGCAGGCCCGCCGCCGTGCCATTGCCGGTGAACAAGTCGTCGCCAGTCGGACGAGCTGTCGGCAATCCAGCTACCGAAAGGAGAAGGTCGAGATGCTCGAGAATGATCGAGATCTCCGGCGAGTTTGCCAGGTCTGGACTGTCAGGGAATGAACTTGATGGGTCGGATGCATGTGCTCCCCTAACGCGGACAATTGGCGCCGGAAGACGCGGAGGAGCCAGGTACTCTTGCCCTGATCGACCAACATGAGACTCAGACGCACGCGCTTGCTGCATTGGAGTAGCTCCTGAAATTCCTGCCCATCATCAATCACGATGCCGTAGTTCCCGAACAAATCCGAATGGGCTACCGAACTGGCTTCAGTTGACCTCAACTGACATGGACCGAAACTACAACTCGCTGAGATTTTCTCCATTCTATATGAGTTTAACAGGGATCATCTCCTGATATGGGTGGCCGCACACTTTGGTATTCCTGTCCACGGAGTTCGTGTTGCCGATATCGCGCCCATGTCGTTGCTACTATGGCCATCTCCAGCTGATGCAAACCTTTGTATGGTTCCTAAGCAGTCCAGATTTTTGTATTGTCGGGATATAGAGGGGAAGAGACAGAGGGATCCCTTCGGACCGATCAGAAAGACAATGAAGTGCCTCAAATCCCTTTGATTGCCATCGTCGATGACGATGGTGCGGTCCGGACATCAACCGCCAATCTGATGCGCTCGGCCGGGTACGAAGCTATCTCCTTCGCGTCAGGCGAGGAGCTTCTGGATTCGGCTCGCCTGAATCAGGTGAATTGCGTTATCACAGACGTGCAGATGCCTGGGATGTCAGGTCTCAAGCTCCAGGATGCGCTTCTGGCACGACGCTATAAAAGGCCGATCATTTTCATCACCGCTTACCCAGAAGAGCGGGACCGCCGCCAGGCCTTTTGCGCGGGAGCTCTGGCCTTCTTCAGCAAACCCTTCGATGGCACTGAAATGCTGGAATGTGTAAGTAAGGCGGTAAATGCGCAGAGCGACAGCAGGCCAGATGAAACACGTCATCCGTAGCGCAAAGGGCCATTGTGGCCGGTACCGCAACTGAAAGGCGGAAGAATGCCTGGAATGGATCGAGAATTGCGAGGCGACCGGAAAATTTGGAATTGGCAGCGGGCCGGATCTGCTACGGCCGAAAGACTTCGACCAAGGTCGATATGCGAAATACCTATCAGAGATAGCTCGGGCCGTCGACGATGGCCGGCAGTTGAGCCCGGCGATCGACATACGAGCGGCGGCGACAGTGGTTGCAGCATCACCGAGGAGGTCGAGGCACAAGCGGTTGAGCCGTTCTTTTCCGCAAACCCGGCAGCCAAAGGCGCTGGGCTCGGATTGCCGATGGCCAAAGCTTTCGTTGATCAGTGGGGCGGGCACATCGATGTGCAGAGTGCTGTCGGCCGAGGAACGACGATTTCGATATACCTCCCGAGCCAAGTTGCTGCCCTGATCGGCAGCAAAGATCGCTTGCGAAAGCGATTAGCCAGCCCTTCTTGTCGAGGTGAAATCAACCGGGGTAATATCGGTATCGTCTCTGCCGCTCCATTTGCCATTTTCACGTCGCCAGGGGAACGGCATGAGGTCTGCGATTGATTTCTCGAGACCCGCGGGTCCGTATCCGTTTGGAACAAATTTGGGAAATAGTGCATGCTTCGTCGTCCGGTTACCAGCCTTGCAGGAGGCAATTCATGACCGCCGGGGCCAACGGAAATTCGATCTCCACTCCGAACATTGTCTATGTCGTAGACGATGATACCGCCTTGCGGGAAGCCATAAGCAGCCTGTTCAGGTCGGTCGGACTGCAGGTCGAAACGTTCGCTTCTGCCTCCGAGTTCCTGCAGAGCAAACCTCTTGAGGCGCCGAGCTGCATTGTTCTTGATATCCGCCTTCCCGGCGTGAGCGGCCTGGATTTCCAGGGCCAGTTGGCGAGATCAGGCATCCCTATCCCTATCGTCTTCATGACAGGGCACGGCGACATACCCATGTCGGTACGGGCCATGAAGGCAGGGGCGGTCGACTTTCTTACCAAGCCGTTCCGGGATCAAGACATGCTCGATGCGGTCTTCGCGGCTCTGGAACGTGACCGCAAGAGATGTGACGAGGAGCAATCGACCGCAGCCACTAAGGCCCTCTACCAAACGCTGACATCGCGGGAGAGGGAGGTCATGTCGTTCGTCACAAAGGGCCTGATGAACAAGCAAATCGCAGGCGAGCTCGGTCTTAGCGAAATCACAGTCAAAATTCATCGCGGGCATGTCATGCGAAAAATGGAGGTTCGTACTCTAGCGGACCTCGTGCGGATCTCGGAGCGGCTGGGACTCTCGAGCTCCAATCCAGTTTCCTGAGGACCGTCGAGAAGACTTGCGCAAGCGCGCGCTCGATCGATGCGATGGTGTTCGCGCCAGTCTTACCAGGTGAGCCACACCTGATGGCCGAGTAGATGGGCAGCTTCCTGCCTCGCCATCGCCGATTAAGTCCCGTTCACTCGAGAACCTCCTCAAACCCGGCGCCGCTTCGTCGGCCAGTTGAAGAGAGGGAGGGTGATGCGTCCAATGATGTAGCTGGCGCCGCCGAGTATTCGGGCGAAATCGAAATAACAGCGGCGTTCTGAGAATACGACGCCGTTCCAGTCGGCGAAGATCGCGGTGCCCAGGACAATGGCCGCACTCCATGGAAGTGTCCCGCAAACCACTGAGGCATCGCATGCTCCCTCCCCATGCGTAGCCCTTTCGGCACTCCTGCGGAGACGACCGGTCAGTGTTCTGGGCGCTTTTACTTCGAACTCCGCCGCGCCGCCCCGAATCCGGGCGGCCTTATTGGAACCGAATTCACGAGGGCAAAACAGGCCATGACAAACAGAAGCGGAGTTGGTGAAGCGGATGCGCTGCGAAGTTCTTCGAGACGTCACAATCGGCGCTTTGTTCTTAAGGCAATGGCCGGTCTGCCGCTGGCGGCTCCTCCGCTCTCCATCGCGCCTGCGGCAAGCACAGTATTGCTTGGGACTGAGTGGGCAAGAGCCCAAACCGCCGAAGAACTGATCCAACCGGCGGAGATCCGCAGTGACAATGGAGTCCTCAAAGCAACACTTACAGCGACAGCTGATCGTGTGAAGCTCGGTGATTTCGCTTTTCCCGGGTTCGTTTATAACCGCGCCTATCTGCCGCCGCTGCTACGGGTGCGAGTAGGCGACACAATGGCGATCACTTTCAGGAACGGCCTTCCTGATGATCCCTCGAATTTGCACTATCATGGGATGGCGGTTTCGCCTTTGGGCAATAGTGACAATGTATTTATCCATGTCCATCCGGGCCAGGAGTTCGACTACAAGATTCATATTCCCGTCAGGGATCGCCAGGGGCCAGGCCTGTTCTGGTATCATCCGCATGCGCACGGATTTGTGGCCAAACAAATCCTGGGTGGAATGTCGGGAGGCATCGTGGTCGAGGGGTCCGAGCAGCTCTTTCCCATCCTTGGCGGATTGGCAGAGCGTTTCTTTTTCTTCAAGCATGTCGAGCTTGGCGAAGAAAGCGAGATCATCTCCGTCAACGGTCAGCTTAATCCTCATGTGCGGATCCAGCCTGGCGAGCTGCAGTTCTGGCGCATTGCTAACATCGGCGCCACTCTCTTCATCAAGTTCCACATCGAAGGCATGCCGCTCTACGTGTTGGCGACCGACGGTCATCCGCTGTCCCGACCACGTAAGCTGACCGAATTCTTTCTTGGACCTGGCGAGCGGATCGATGTGATAGCGATTGGTCCGCAATCGGGCGAATACGCGATGACGACCATCCCGTTCCAGAACTCGGCCGGGCGGAAGCCCAGTCCTCCACAACGGATCGCGGGCGTAATTTCTGCCGGGGCGCCGACCGCAACTGCGGACATCGAGGCCGCGGTTTTGCGCCATGATGTGCAGGGTAGGCGATGGTTTGATGAGGTGCGATCCACACCAGTCGCGCGCAGTCGCACCCTTGTATATTCGAGGACCCCCGACCGGCAGCATTTCATGATCAATGGACGCATGATGGACGAGAACCGCGTCGATCAAACCGTGAAGCTCGGAGACACTGAGGAGTGGACCATCATCAACAACGACCAACAATACCACAGTTTCCATATTCACCAGACAGCGTTCATGGTGACCGAGCTAAACGGAATCCCACAGAACGAGGACAGCCTTCGCGACACGTTTTCTGTGCCGCCGGCCACCCATGCCGGACCGGGTATGCTGAAAGTAGTGATCCCTTTCACGGACCCCGTAATCGTAGGCCGGTTCGTGTATCACTGTCACGCGGTCGATCACGAGGACAAGGGAATGATGGGAATTATCGAGGTCGTCGCGTGACAGGCCGGCATTTTCGGTAGCTCTAGGGCTACGTCCCGAAGCGTTCACGCTGATGGCCGTTGTTCAAGGCCGCTGGGTCGATGCCATGGCCAGTTCAATCATTTTGCCCTGAAAGGATACGCAAATGAAAGTTGGATTCATCGGGTTGGGGCACATGGGCGCCGCCATGGCCGGGAACCTCCTCCAGGCGAGCCACGACGTGACTGTGTACAATCGGACACCGGGTAAGGACGAAGACCTCCGCCATAAGGGCGCCCATGCCGCAAGCCAGGTCTCAGACGCGTGCAAGGGTAAAGTCGTGTTTACGATGCTGGCGGACGATCACGCCGTCGAGAGCGTGGTCTATGGGGACCGTGGTATACTGGCGAACCTTCCGAAGGGTGCCGTCCATATTTCGGCGAGCACGATCAGTGTCGCACTTTCAGAGCGGCTGACGGCCGATCACGCTGAAGCCGGTCAGCAATTCATCGCAGCGCCTGTGTTCGGACGGCCAAATGTAGCAACCGCCGGCCAACTGTTTGTGATCGCCGCGGGCGCACCGGACGCCATCGAAATTGCTTTACCTCTCTTCGACGCCATAGGCCAGAAAACGTTCGTGGTCTCTGAAACGCCGAAAGCGGCCAATCTCGTCAAGCTGAGCGGTAATTTTCTGATCGCGTCCGTGTTCGAGTCGCTCGGCGAGGCCTTGGCGCTTGTCGGCAAAGGCGGGATCGATAAGCATCAATATCTCGACATCCTAACATCAACACTCTTCGGCGCGCCCGTCTACAAAACCTATGGCGCGCTCGTTGCCGACGAGACGTTTGAGCCGGCCGGCTTCGCCGCGCCGCTCGGGTACAAGGACATTCGGCTCGTGCTGGCCGTCGCCGAGGATCTGCGCGTGCCACTGCCGCTCGCGAGCCTCTTGCGTGACCGCTTTCTTACCTTGTTCGCCCATGGCGGCGACAAACTCGACTGGTCGGCGATCGGCGGTCTGGCAGCCAAGGACGCAGGTACGCGAATCAGTGAAGCCGGTGCGAGTTAACAGGTTGGCGATGCACACGCATATCGAGAGTTCGCCGCGATCGGCCGACCACGGCGGGCGCATCGTCTCGCTCGCCGTCCATCGCCGTCAATACCGATGCTCGGCGAGAGGTGCTCGGCATTGAGGTCGGGACTTTGAGGCCCATCCGATCTGGAGAGTTCCTCCGCAATCTGACCGCCCGCCGGGCTGCGCGGCGTTAAGCACTCGTCTCCGACGCCCACGGAGGCCTCAAGGCACAGTCCCGAAGGTGCTGTGCGCCGCCTGGCACGGCCGGGTTCAACGTGCTGGCGCATGCCGGCAAGAGCGGCCGCCGCGTCGGAAACCCGAAGCCGCGGGCGCCCAACGGCGCCGCGTGACTCAGAGATCCTGCGTTACTGCCGTAATAACAACACCGACGTTCGGCTGTGGACGCTGTGCCGCGGTTTGCTGTCGGCAGGATGGGCCCGAGACCAACGGCGACGATCTGCGCCGCATCGATCCCAAGTTCCATCCACCTCGCAGCGCTGGATGCTCCACTAGGTACAACAGCGTGCTGTGGGTGCTCGTCATCCAGACCAGCTGCGGCTTATTGATCAGGTGGGCGGCTGGCAGCTGGATGCGAGCGACATTAGAAATTGATCGCATCCTTTGCGCGATATCAAGAATCCGATTGGACCAGAATTCATGGTGCCGCCGCTACGACCCTGAGCCGATGTTGCAAGCTCGGGCCTTACGCGAGAGCAGGACGAGTGCTGCCGCCAGAGCATTCAGGGCAAGACCGAACCAATCGCGGCAATACGGACAAAGATATCTGCCGGGCGATATCTACACTCTCAGTCGGACCACCCTGTTTTGCCCAGAGACTGGTAGAGGAACTTACGTGGCTACGACAGACCTAAACGTGAACGGCAGGATGGAGTCGGTCACCGTCACCGATCCCGATACTCCACTGCTTTATGTGCTCAGAAACGAGCTTGGACTGCGTGGACCGCGCTTCGGCTGCGGCCTGGGTCAGTGTGGGGCTTGCACCGTGCTGATCGACGGCGAGGCAGCGCGGTCGTGCGTAACGCCACTTTCTTCGGTTGGAGCCAGCAAGGTCGTCACTCTCGAGGGGCTCGGCTCCGATGCAAACCGCCATCCCCTGCAACAGGCCTTCATAGATGAGCAGGCCGTCCAATGTGGATACTGCATCAACGGGATGATCATGCAGTCCGCTGCGCTGCTACGGCGCAAAGCAAAGCCTAGCGACCAGGAAATCAAGCAGGAATTGGCAAACAACCTTTGCCGTTGCGGCACGCATCTGCGCATCGTCCGCGCAGTGAGGCGGGCGGCTGGCCGATGAGGAGGATGTCATGACCGTCATCATAGACCGGCGCTCTGTGTTGCTTGCGGCCGGGGCTCTTGTTGTAACCTTTGGTGTTGTCCCCGAGCGTGCAAGGGCTCAAACGGCCGCGCCGCAGAAGAGCGTATCGCCCGACCGCGTCGAGGGCTTCCTTGCGGTCGACCGTGAGGGCAAGGTTACAGTCTACTCCGGCAAAGTCGACCTTGGGACAGGGGTGCGCACAGCCCTCACGCAGATTGTGGCAGAAGAGCTCGATGTCCCGATGAGCCAAGTTGCAATCATCGAGGGCGACACGGCGCTGACGCCGGACCAGGGAACCACGAGCGGCAGCTATTCCATCGAGAAAGGTGGAATGCAATTGCGGCGAGCGGCGGCTACCGCGCGTCAGGCGCTTCTCCGAAAGGCAGCTACGGCGCTTAAGGTTGAGGTTTCGTCGCTCTCGGTCCAAGGCGGGATCGTGAGAGCCTCCAACGGCCACGAGATCCCGATCGGTCAGCTCGTCAGCGGTGACTCGCTCGCCATCGACGTCGATCCGAACGCTCCCGAAAAACCGGTCTCCGAATATACGATTGTTGGAAAGCCGGTCGCGCGCCTCGATATTCCGCAGAAGGTAGATGGACGCTTCACCTACATGCAGGATTTCAAGCTCCCGGGCATGCTGCACGGCCGCGTCATCCGGCCGTCAGGGATCGGCGCGAAACTCGTCTCCTACGAGGAGTCGTCGATAAGCGACATCCCTGGCATTGTCCGAGTGGTCCGCATCGGCAACTTCCTCGGCGTTGTCGCCGAAACCGAATGGAGCGCGGTTAAGGCGGCCCAGCAATTGACCGTAACATGGTCGAAATGGGAAGGGCTGCCTGACCAGACGCAGCTCTGGGATCACGTCCGCAAGACGAGGATAGTCCATGACGATATCCTCAGCAATGTGGGCTCGTCGACATCGGCGATTGCAGCGACGCCACGCAAACTCTCGGCGACCTATGATTTTGCTATACACACGCACGGCTCCATCGGCCCATCCTGTGCGGTCGCCTCCTTTAGCGAAGGCGCTGTCACCTGCTGGACCGCCTCCCAGGCCACACATAATCTTCGCAAGCAACTAGCGGCGATGCTCGAGCTTTCGGACGCAAAGGTTCGCTGTATCTACGTCGAAGGCGCCGGTTGCTATGGCCGCAACGGCCATGAGGACGCGGCGGCGGACGCGGCTCTATTGGCGCGGGCGGTAGGCAGTCCGGTCCGCGTCCAATGGATGCGCGCCGACGAGCATGGCTGGGATCCGAAGGGGCCGCCCACTCTTCTCGACATGCATGCCGGCATCGATCAGGGTCATGAGCTCGTCGCATGGGAATCCGAGCTGTTTATTCCTCAAGGCGGCCCCACGTTAGTGGAGCTTGTCGGCGCCGGTCTTGCCGGTCTGAAAGATCTGAGCCAGCTTAGCCCGGGCGGCGTCCTCAACGATCTCGCCATCCCGTACACCTTTCCGAACGTGAAGACGACCGCGCATCGGCTCGAATCGACGCCGCTCAAGCCGTCCTGGATCCGTTCTCCTGGACGGCTGCAAAACACGTTTGCGAACGAGTCTTTCATGGATGAGATCGCCGCGGAACTGCACGCCGATCCACTGGAATACCGCCTCCATCATCTCGACGACCGGCGCGGCAAGGAGCTTCTGGAGCGACTCGCGACGCTTAGCAACTGGCGTGCGCGGCCGCAGCCCAATCGGAGCGCGGACGTCGTTGCCGGGCGCGGCCTCGCCTATGTCAAATACGAGCTGGTCCGTACCTATGTTGGCGCCGTCGCAGAGGTGCGCATCAACCGAAAAACAGGGGAGATTGCGGTCCAGCGCTTCTATATCGCGCATGATTGCGGCCAGATCGTCAATCCGGACGGACTGCGCAATCAGATCGAAGGCTGCATCGTGCAGACGGTGAGCCGGGTGCTGAAAGAGGAAGTGACCTTCGACCACTCCATGGTGACCAGCCTCGACTGGGCCACCTATCCGATCCTGACCTTTCCCGAAGTTCCCGACGTGGTGATTGATCTGATAGATCGACCGAACGAGCCACCATGGGGCGGCGGCGAACCGTCCTGTGCGGTCGTACCGGCGGCAATTAGCAATGCCATCTTCGAGGCGACCGGCGCGCGGCTCCGTTCGGTGCCGTTTACCCCATCGAAGGTAAAGCCCGCGCTCAACTAGCTGTGAGCCTCCAGGAGGTTGTCCATTCGGCCCCGACCGAGAAAGCTGAGGCTGTCGAAGCCTCAGTGATTCTCGGAGGACCGAATGAACATCCACAAGAATGCCCGTCTGACGCCGCTGCGTCGAGAGGAGATGGCCCGCGGCCGCCAGGTTCTAGGATCCGAGTGTAATCGAAGGCAGCGCTAATTCGCAGTGTGCCGGGAATGGCTATGGCACAGCTGGGCGGCGCGAAGGGATCTGAGTGATGTTGAACACGACGCCACGTTCGCCCCACGCGTCGCGAACACGGTTTGGGCGCTCACGCTCGGTGGTCAGCATGCAGCCTTATGCATGGTCTGCGAACGGGGGAGTACTGGCCGCAGCAACGGGCAGCGCGTTCATATCAATCTTGTCAACCAATCGATGATTGCGCCTCCTTCAAAGTCGCAGGTAGTGCTCCGTCCGAAACAGAAGGGCCCCGGCAGCAATATGCTCCGGCAAATCAGCCATGCGGCGTGTCCAGAGTCCCAGCTTGGAGTGCCGCCGTGTTCGCTGGGGCTTGACGGGAGAATCGACGTGCATATGCCCCGGCCGGACTGTAGAATCTGAAGTGAGGCCCCCGAAGGGTTCGCCGCGGCCTGGAGGAGTTTGTGTGTCCGCTTTGGCAAACCTGCCGATTTTAAGCAAGCTGCTAGCGGCGTTTGTCGTGGTGCTTGCCACCATTTTTGTGAGCAGCGCAGTAGTTTACGACCGGCTGCTAGTAGTGGAGGAAGCCAAGAATTGGCGCATCCATTCCACCGACGTAGTGGTCGCCCTAAGCACAGCAAGGCATGCCGTACTGGAGCAGGAATCGAACCTCCGCGGCTACGTACTTACCGGTGATGACAGTTTTCTGGAGTCTTCCCGCCAGAGCAACGCTAGGTACGAGCAGTTAATTAGCAAGCTAAGAGATTTAACTAAAGACAACCCGTCCCAGCAGAGTCGGCTCAATGCGCTCGATGATTTGGAGAAGAAATGGCGATCTAGCATTGCGGATCGTGAAATTGCTCTCATGCCAAAGCCCGAGGGGCAGGAGGGTGCGCGTGCCATTGAAAGCTCAATGGTTGGTAGAAGCTTAATCGATCTTATTCACGCGAAAGCCGAGGAGATCGAGAAAGCTGAGCTGGAGCTCCTTGCAGGGCGAGACGCTACTCAGCGAAAGGCCTTTACGGCAGCGTATACGATGACGGTGCTTGGCTGCGCGGTCTCATTGGTCATAGCGGCGTTGATGGCCGCTCTTGTCACCCGATCCATTGCTGCGCCTATCGGACGCCTCACGGCAGCAATAACGACACTCGCCAAGGGGTTCACCGCCGTCGAGGTGCCCAGGATCGAGCGCAGCGACGAGGTCGGCAAGATGGCTGCCGCAGTCCAGGTTCTGAAGGACAGCATGATCGAGCGTGAGAGGCTTCAGTCTGAGCTAGCGCATGCAAACCGAGTGGTGACCATGGGTCAACTCACGGCTTCAATTGCGCATGAGGTAAACCAGCCGGTTGCCGCTGTGGTCACGAATGCACAAGCCGCCTTGCGCTGGTTGAGTGGTCAACAGCCGAACCTCAAGGAAGCGCAACATGCTCTCCGCAGCATCGTCAATGAAGGGACGCGGGTTTCGGAAGTCGTTCAGCGCATTCGTGCCCTGTTCATGAAATCACCTCGGCGGTCTGAGCTCCTCCATGTCAACAGCTTGATGCTCGAAGTCGTGGCCCTCACTCGACGGCAAGTCCTCGCAAATGACGCTCACCTTCGGCTGGAGCTTACGGAGGGATTGCCGCCCATCCGTGGGGATCGGGTCCAGTTGCAACAGGTCATGCTCAATCTGATCATCAATGCTATCGAGGCTATGGCTAGCGTTCGCGACGGGTCACGAGAATTGCTGATCAGAACCTGTCAGGCGGAGCCGGCCGCGATTGTCGTTGAGGTGTGCGACACTGGTCCGGAGATGGACCCGCAAAGTCTAATGCGGCTTTTCGATGCATTCTACACCACCAAGCCTGGAGGGCTTGGCATGGGGCTCTCCATCTCGCGCACCATTGTCGAAAGGCATGGCGGCGAGTTGTCGGCCGCGGCGAATGAACCTCGAGGGGCCATTTTTCGGTTCTCCGTGCCCGCCGAAGACAGCGCCGGCTCGCAGGCGGTGTCCATCTCCGCAGGCGATACCCGAAACGGGACCGCCCAACTCTGAGAACAAACCCGCAGCAGCCGGCTTGCCGCCAAGGTTGAGATGGCGTGCGTTCGGTGGTCAGGCGAGAGTGCCGAATTCGCACTTAACTCAACTCAAGGTTCTTTGGGTTTCCGATGCGTGCCGGTTCGGCTTGACCGAGTCAGCGCGAACGCTTCCGTTGCGATGAGCTCGCAGGGTCCAGATCTGCCGCCATGACTTGGGAAAAAACATACACAAGTATAGGCCTGCCACACCGAGATTCTACTACGGCTTACCTATGTACGATGGAGCGGTCCGCAGGTCGCACGTAACTAAGGCGCACGGCACGAACAAAGGTCTCCAACCTGCAAGGTGCGCTAATGCTGTTAGACTCGTCACTCCCGAAGCTCGAGCCATTTGCCACCGCTGGTGGCGCGGTTTTGCCTGCAGCTCTGCCGTCATGGCCAATGCCGACAAGCCCTTCCGAGCTCCGCAGACGCGAGGCGGCGCACGTCGCTGGCCAAGTCAATACAGTCGCATGTAGCGGGCTTGTTGGTCCGCTTGTCGAGATATCCCCGGCCTATGCGGCCACACGGCGAGCCGTGACCTGCGGCGGCATGATTGCCGAGATCGTCGAGACCAGGGATGACATCAGAGCCGAGTACCATTTCAACGCCCCCGTGCATCTGCTCGCCGTTTGGGAGCAAGGCGTTCGGCGCGCAGGGGAGACGTTTGTGGACGGTCTGCCACGATCTGGTTTGAAGGACCGGACGGGGAGAACAAGCTTCGTGCCCGCAAATCACGCGTATCACGACTGGCACGAGGCGCAGGGCGTGACCCGGATCATTTTCGTGTATTTCGATCCGGCCCAGGTGTCGAACCCCGATGTGCCGATGCCGCGGCTCTTCTTCGAGGATGCGGTGCTCCTGGCGCTCGCGCTCAATCTCGGGAAAATCGTCGAGAGGTCCGCTGCAGGCGATGCATCGTATCTTCAGGCGCTGGCCCTCGTGCTTGCCCGTGAGCTATGTCGCCTCGATCAAGCGGCTTCGCAAGCCGACACTCCTGTCCGCGGCGGGCTTGCCGCATGGCAGCAGCGAGTGGTTGCTGCCCACATTGAAGAGCATCTCGCAGAGCCGATATCACTTTCGGATCTCGCCGAACTCGCGCGTCTAAGCACGTATCACTTCGCCAGAGCCTTCAAGCGATCATTCGGCGTGCCACCTCATCGGTTCCACGTCACGCGGCGCATCGAACGGGCAATGGTGCTGCTTGTTGAGTCTGCGATGTCCGTGACAGAAATAGGTCTTACCGTGGGCTTCAGCGAGACCAGCGCGTTCACGGCCACCTTCCGCAAGCTGACCGGCTTCACGCCCACTGCCTACTCGCGCAGCCGGGCGGCTGCCCCTTGCTGAATGGGGTTTTGATCCCAGCCGCCACGGCAGGACGGATCCGATCAAAACCGACGCTCGGCTCCATCGTGATCGGTTCGGAGTTACGATCGTCGCGAAGAAACTTGCAGCTTGTGAGGCTTTGAAAGGAAACGAGATGGGACACGACAAGGCGAAAACCGGCGACACCACCCGCCGCACCTTGCTTTTGGGAAGCGGCGTTGCGATTGCCACCTTGGCAAGCAGCAGGCAGGCCAGCGCGGCTTCGTCAGCAGCAATGGCGCATGCACCCGTCGCCGAGCCCGTAGCTGGTCCTTATCCGACACCACCCAAGGACAGGTCTGCTGGCCCGATCCTACCCGGCCGGGGTTCGACCCTGTCGGGCAAGATCGCGGTCGTTACCGGAGCCGCTCGCGGCATCGGCCGCGCAATCGCGGTCGAATTTGCTGCAAACGGTGCGGACGTTGTCGCGCTCGACATTGCAGGTCCGGTGAGCCCCACGGCAGATGCGATTCCTGCAACGGACAGCGAGCTTTCGGAGACTGTTGCGCAGATCCAGAAATATGGTCGACGCGGAGCGGCTGTGAAGGCTGATATCCGGGACATCGCGGCGCTACGCCGGGTCGCCGACCAGGTCGAACGTGAGTACGGGAAGATCGACATTGTGGTCGCCAATGCAGCGATCCAAGGTTGGAAGCCTTTGATGCAGATGGATGACATGGATTGGCGGGATCAGATTGAAAACAATCTCAACGGCACGGCCAATACCATACGCGCTTTCGGTCCCAGAATGGTTGCTCGCAAATATGGTCGCCTTATCCTGCTTTCATCTATGCAGGGCAGGATGGGGACCAAAGATGGCGCGAGTTATTCCGCCTCGAAATGGGGCATTCTCGGACTGATGAAATCCGCGGCGCTCGAGCTTGGTCAGCACAACATCACGGTCAATGCGATATTGCCCGGCTTGGTCGGCACCCCACTAACTTACAATGAGCAGCGCTTTCGGGCTGCGATCGAGCAATCGAACAGAACGCCCACAGCTAATCCGACCGCGCAGGAGGCTTGGGAAGCGCGTGCACCAACCGTGCCGCTCCAGGTGGGTTGGCTGCAGCCGGAGGATATTTCACCAGTCGCAGTCTTCCTGGCGTCCGATGCCGCTGCGTTGGTGACCGGGGCTGAGTTTGCGGTGACAGGCGGGGATGCGGCAAAGGCAAGTTGAGGCAATCCGCAGCTCGACGACTCGTCTATTCCAGGGGAAAATAATCTTCCCCTGATCATGCCGGCACACCAGCCCGTGACATCCGACGGCATCACTGCCGCTGCCATGGAGACATGATCTCATGGCATTCTGCCAGTTACGAGGGAGTCCCGCGCTCGGGTCTAAGCTGCCTGACAAAGGTGCGGCGTCGTGCGGCCGGAGACCCTATTCAGGACTGCGCGAGGCAGCTCAAACGTCCCGTTCCAGAATTGACCCAGCTATCGGCCATCGTCGCTTCCTCGCGTTTGCAGTCGCAATGTCATAGACGCTGTTCGAGCTCAGGGCGGTTAAGTCTTACGTCGGGCCGAGGGATCTCAACCGTGCCGGCGATGGGATCGTCAGCACGCCGGCACCGATCGCCAGCACAGCTGCTTCAGCGCAAGAGCAGAACTGGCGCGTTCAGAGGGCATTCCTGCTCTCCGGTACCGGCACGTCGAAGCCGTTCAATATCACCGATACGAGGCTGTAAAGGCCGGTCAGGTAAATGAGTTCGGCGGCGCCATCCGCGCCGAAGGCTTTCACCGCCTGGCGATAGACCAGATCGGGAAGAAGCCTCCCCGATACCAGCGCGGAAGCGACATCGTATGCTGCCACTTGCTGGGACGTCAGGTCCACCGGACGTTGCCCGGCTATGATGGTTGCGATTGTCTCCTCAGCCAGCCCACTCGCCTCTGCAACAAGAACATGGGCATAGAGTTCGTAGGCCGAGTGAAAATGTGCGCCCGTCACAAGGATCGCGACCTCGCGGACCGGCTTTGGCAGCGTGGGCGAGGCGGAAAGCGCCTTGACGAGCTCCCATGTCGGGGCGCCGAATCTTGAGAAGTGTAGCCATGGATTCCATGGACCGATCAACGCGCCGTCATCGTTGATCGCCTCAAAGCCTTTGAATCCGCTCTGGATGCCGTTTCGCATGTCATCATAGAGATCACGTTGGTCCGGGCTGAGGTCGGACGGTAAGAGAAGGGGTAGGCGCATGGCTATCCTGTGGGTTGGAGTGCGCGTTTCGTCAGGCACCTCAATGGGTAGTTGATCGGGTCAGACGAATGAAATGCATCATCTCCATAGCTAAGCGGGAGGACAATGCTTGTCCGATATTGCCGCCGATATGGAGAGTTAGGCATTTCCGACCTTCTGACGATGTTCAACTGTGGACTGCAGTCGTCTTGGCCAAGAAGGAGACGGTTTTCCGAGTTCTTTGGCTGAGATATATGGCCCGCCGGCTGTAATCGACGTCTTGAGTTTGGTCGGTCGGAGCCTCCTGATTGGATCCGATGTTGAGCAAGAAACGCTCACGCGAATTCTACGCCTCGACCACATCGGGATACTTCTCTTTCGCCGGCTGGCGCCGGCGCCGCACCAACCCGCTGAGTTGGTCGAGGTAGAGGTAGACGATCGGCGTGGTAAAGAGCGTCAACAGCTGAGAAAGCAGCAGGCCGCCGACGATAGTGTAGCCGAGCGGCTGGCGGAGTTCAGATCCAACGCCGGTGCCGAGCATCAGCGGGAGGCCGCCGAGGAGCGCCGCAACAGTAGTCATGAGGATAGGACGGAACCGTAGCCGGCACGCTTGATAGATTGATTCCTCCGGGCTCAGTCCCTCGATGCGTTCGCGCTCGAGTGCGAAGTCGACGAGCATGATGCCGTTCTTCTTGACGATGCCGATGAGCAGGATGATGCCGATCATGCCTATTACGTCGAGCGGTCTCTGCGCGACCATCAGCAACAGAAGCGCACCGATGCCGGCCGACGGCAGCGTCGACAAAATGGTGATGGGATGAATCAGACTCTCGTAGAGAACGCCGAGGATAATATAAATGACCACAAGCGCTACCACGACCAGCATCACTTCTCCCGACAGGGCTGACGTGAAGGCGTTCGCATTACCTTGGAAAGTGGTCGTGAGCGACGCCGGCTTCCCGCTTGTCTGCTCGATTTGGTGAATGGCGTTGACCGCGTCGCCGAGTGCCACGCCCGGTTTCAGGTTGAACGAGATCGTAGTCGAGGGGAACAGGCCCTGATGGTTGACCACGCTCGGCGCCGTCGTGACTGCATTCTTGACCAGGGTGTCGAGCGGTACCTGCTGCCCGGCAGATGAGGGTGTATAGATGTCGCTGAGCGCCTCGGGGCCGGTTTGGAAGCGCGGGTCGACCTCGAGCACGACGTGGTATTGGTTCAGCGGCGTGTAGATGGTCGAGACAATTCGCTGGCCGAAGGCATCGTCCAGAATGTTGTCGACCGTCCCAGGCAGGATGCCGAAGCTCGATGCGACTTCGCGGTTGACGGTCACATTGAGCCGCGGCCCGCCACTTTCCTGGTCTGTTGCCACGTCCGAGATCAAGGGCAGCTTTTGCAGCTTTTCGAGGAAGAAGGCCGACCAGTGATCCAGCTCGTTGGAATCTGCATCCGTCAGCGAGTACTGATATTGCGTTTTGGCGACACGCGCCCCGACGGTGATATCTTGCGCTGCTTGCATGTACAGCCTGATGCCCTCGATTTTAGCCAATGACGCTTGCAGGCGATTGATCACCTGGTCGGCGGAAGCATCGCGCTGCTCGCGCGGTTTCAGGGCGATGAAGAGGCGGCCTTGATTAAGGGTGGAAGTCGCACCGGAAGGCCCGATGCTGGACCCGACCGAAGCGACTGCCGGATCCGCGATCACCACATGGATGGCTGCCTGTATGCGCGCGCTCATCGCCTGAGATGAGACATCCGGCGCTGCTTCCGCGATGCCGGTTATCATTCCGGTATCCTGTTGCGGGAAGAAGCCCTTAGGAACGACAGAGTAAAGGTAGCCGGTGAGCCCGATCGTGCCGAGCATTACCAGCAGTGTGATGAACCGGTGCTTCAGGGCTACACGAAGAGCCCGCTCATACGCGCCAAGTAAGCCATCGAAGCCGCGCTCGAAGAACATATAAAGGCGCCCGTGCGTCTCGGCCGGACGCTTCAGGAGGCGGGCACACATCATGGGGGTCAGCGTCAACGAGACCAGAAGTGACAGCACGAGCGAGACGCTGACCGTGATGGCAAACTCCTGAAACAGCTTGCCGATATAGCCACCCATGAGGAACAGTGGAATGAAGACCGCAATTAGCGAAAGCGTTATTGATACGATCGTGAAGCCAATTTCGGCGGAGCCTTTGAGGGCGGCCTCCATCGGAGAAAGACCCTCCTCCAGGTGACGTGTGATGTTCTCGATCACGACAACGGCGTCATCAACCACGAAGCCGACAGCAATTGAGAGCGCCATGAGCGACAGATTGTCGAGATTGTAACCCAGTGCGTACAGTGCGGCGAATGTTCCTACGAGCGAGAGCGGCACTGTCACGGCCGGAATGACAGTCGCCCAGACATTACGCAGGAAGATGAAGATGACCATGATCACGAGCGCAATCGTGAGAATCAATGTGAACTGAACGTCCTTAACGGAAGCGCGGATGGTTTGAGTTCGATCCGAAAGAACATCGAGCTTGATCGCCGGTGGGATTGAGGCTTGAAGCTGCGGCAACAACGCCTTGACGCGATCGACCGTGTCGATCACGTTGGCGCCAGGCTGGCGCAGGATCGTGAGGAAAACCGCGCGCTGGTCATTGTACCAGCCCGCGTTGAAGACGTTTTCCGGCCCCGCTGTCACATTGCCGACGTCGCTAATGCGAACCGGTGAGCCGTTTCGGTAAGCTATGATCAGGTTTTGGTACTGGTCTGGTTTTACGATTTGATCGTTGGTGTTGAGCGTATAACTCTGTTTCGGACCGTTGAGAGTGCCCTTCGGCTGATCGACATTCGCCTGGCCGAGTATGGTGCGTACATCTTCCATGCTTATGCCGCGATTGGCGAGCGCTTGCGGGTCGACCTGAACACGGACAGTAGGTTTTTGCTGGCCGCCGATCCCGACCTGTCCGACGCCGGCGATTTGCGAGAGCTTGGGGACAAGGATACCTTCGACATACGCATCTACTGTAGTGAGCGGGACCGATTTGGAGGTGAGGGCGAGGACCAGGATAGGCGTATCGGCCGGGTTCACCTTGCGGATCGTGGGAGGGTAGGTCATGCCTTGGGGCAAATACGGGCTTGCGGCGTTGATGGCTGCGAGCACGTCGGCGGCAGCACTATCGACGTCACGGCTCAGATCGAACTGAACCGTGAGCTGTGTGGTACCGAGCCCACTCACAGAACTTAGCTGCGTGACGCCCGGAATAAGCGAGAGCTGCTGTTCGAGTGGGGTCGCGACCGAGGATGCCATCGTCTGCGGATCGGCGCCTGCAAGCTGCGCCTGGATCTGAATGGTCGGGAAGTTCACGTTCGGCAGGGCTGCCACGGGCAGAAGCGGGTAGGCCGCGAGCCCCAGCAGCAGCACTGCCAGCATCAGCAGCGCCGTCGCGATCGGGCGGCGGATGAAAAATGCCGAAACATTCATGGGATTTCCTGCTCGATAGAGCTCTGCAACTGAGCGCCGCGAGCGGCCTGTCCAGTCAGTGCCTGGATGGAGGCACCCGGCTGCAGTCGATACTGGCCGTCCACGACGACCTTCTCGCCAGCCTGAAGCCCGGAATTTATCAGGGCTATGCCCTCGTCAATCTCCGCGACCTCGACTGGACGCGTCTGGACTGTTCCGTCGGAGCCGATGACCCATACAAACGATCCTTGCGGCCCTTGCTGCACGGCCGAACCGGCGATCGTCAGGCCGCCTTGGCGGGTCTCGAGAAGCAGTCGAACATTGAGGAGTTCGCCGGGCCACAGTGTGCGCTTGGCATTGGGGAAGCTGGCACGCAGTCGAATCGTTCCGGTGGTCTGGACGATTTGATTGTCAATGAGATCGAGCTTGCCTGTATCAAGCTTGACCTTGTCGTCTTGACTGTATGCGAGGACTGTCAGCGGTCCCGTGGCCATTTGCTGCTGGATCTGAACGAAGTCGGTCTGCGGCAGGAAGAAAAACAGGGAGGCCGGCTGGATCTGTGCGATATCGACAAGACCGTTCGCGCTGGACGGAGTGATGATATTCCCTTCGTCGACCTGACGAACGCCCGTCACCCCGTCAATCGGAGCCGTCAGCCTCGTATAGCTCAGGTTCGTTCGCGCCTGGGCGATAACGCCTTCGTCGTATTTCACCTGCGCCTGCAGTTGGCTTAATTGGGCATTCTGGGTTGCCACCAGCTGCGTGGTGGCGAACCCCTTCTGCTGCAGGGCAGTATAGCGGTTTAGATCGGCGCGGGCATTGAGGAGCTGCGCCTGATCGCGGTCGCGGGTCGCGATCGCCTGGTCAAGCTGTGCCTGATAAGGCCGCGGGTCGATCTCGGCCAGAAGATCGCCCTTCTTCACTGTCTGTCCCTGGATAAAGGCGATCTTGATGATCTGTCCGGTGATTTGGCTTTGGACAATCACATTGTTGTAGGCGACGACTGTGCCCATCCCGTGCAGATAGACGGGCACGTTGCTACTCTCAACTGTTCCGGCAACCACTGGAACGGCCGGAGGTGGGAGGGCGGCTTGGGCCGGTGGGGTCGTATCGCTGACGTACCACACTGCCAGCCCGGCGCCGCCAATGACAGCTATCGCCGTGATGAGCACCATGAATCTTTTTCGCATAAAAGCCCCGCTTTAGTAGCACCCGGGAAGAGATCCGGCTGTGCTCGTCGACCCGGAGGCCGAGTTGAAACTGCTCCCGCTGCTCGGGCCACTGCACGGCGCCCCACTGCTGGACGAGGGGACTCCCATCGCAGTGCTGCCGATTGTATTGCTCTCGGTGCTCGGCGCCTGAATCGTGATTATTGGGCTCACGCCGGCATTGCTCAATTCAGTCGAGCTCAGCGGGATTGTGCTGCCATTCAGTGCAGAACTTGTGCTCGAACCCGGAGTTGACAGAGGCGACGCAGTGCCACGCGAAGATAAGTTGGGCGAGGACGTGCAATCCGAGGCTGCGGCCATAGGGGCGGGCGTTGTGAGTCCGCCTCCGTCGAAGGTCGAACAGGTTGTGCCGATTGCTGTGCTCATTCCCCCTGGATCAATCTCGGTTGCACCCAGAGGAATGCCGGTGCTGGACGTACCCGAGCCGCTGGACCCCGGGATGCCGAGCGCGGAGGTCGCTCCTAATGCCTGTGTGTTCATCGTTTGCGAATAACTTGCGCTGCAGCTGAACAAGAGGGCAACGATGATCAAGGACGTCCGTTGCATGGAATCTCCTGTTGTTCAACGAGGGCATCGCCCGGCGTCGCGCCAAGGCGAGGGGAACTTCTTCGTGATCGACTGTCGCTGTTCGGTATGCCGGAGTGGAAACCGATACTCCACCCGTGGGCCGGAACAGCACCTGTTCAGTAGCTAAGGCTCCAAGCGGAAACTGGCTTGATCGCTACTGCTGCGATTGGCTTGCTCTTGCGCAAAGAGATTGCCGACAACGGTCAGGCCAGTCGGAACTGTTCGTCGGCCGCTGCCAACCTATGGTCATCGCAGGGCGCATCCTGCCGACCATCCTTGTTCTTGTAGAACTGAAGGTTGAATGCGAAATTCAGTTTACTTGGTGGACATATTGAGCCGCTATCGTCGCCCCTTGACGTTCTTTTATCGACAATCGTCTTGGGCCGGCCGCGTGGGCCTGTCCCCAGCACGACAGCGATAAGCGCGCCGCTTGCCGGCAGCAGGATGGACCACAGGCCGAATGCTTGTTCGCAGGCCGCACCGATTGCGCATCCGATGAAGAAGCCGGCAATCACCAGTCCCGCGCGCTGCGCCCGCTTTCTTGCGTTGATCCGATCGCCGGTACTGCTTCCAAGCAGCGCCTCGCTGAGATCCGCCACGAAACGCGTTATGTTGGTTGTCATGACCGCAGTGGAAGGCGCTCCCTTCAAGAGCTGCACAAGAGCGTTTTGAACAGCCATGGCCGAGACGCCCAGCATGCCCGCGACAACCATGTTCGCTGAATCAGGATCCACATGCGGTCCGTTCTCGATACAGGTGGCAAGGAAAGCAGAAAGAAGGGCGAACTGCAGCAGGAGCAGAGGCAGCAGAGAGGGGATCCGCATACGCTCCAATCCAGTCACAAGAAGTTTCACCAGGGTAACTACGAGCACGAACACCGGAACCGAGATCAAATGAGCCACCGGCGCTTGACCGTCGCCGACAAGCCTGGCGGCAAGAACAACGAGATTTCCGGTAATGTGGGCTATGAATAGGCCGCCAAGTCCGAGAAAGCCGATGACGTCCACGCTGCCTGCGATCAGGCTGAGCGCAAACAGCAACGGTTTACTACCGGCCGACTCGTCGACCCAGTCCACGATCGCGGCCCCCTTTATCACACCCGTATCAACACTGCCTGAATGCGACGCGGCTACGCCCGGTTCAGCGCAGACTGCCGACGACCCCTCTCCAGAATGTACAGTTGCGCGCTCGCTCATGCCTGATCCGCATGCATCGGTTTGGGAAAGCGATCTTAGCCGGCTTCATCCGAATAGATTGGTCGGTAAGCGCAAGCACTGATCAGCGCACCGATATCGTTCGGGCGCGGCACCTTTGCCAAGCCCTGGTCGAAAATGTAGGCGGCGATCCGCTCGGCGACATGGAGCGATGCCTCGAGAATGCGGCTCTGCGGCGGATAGATCAGTCCGGTCGCGAGGTGCTCCTCACTAACCTGCTCCGCCACAGCCTTGGCGGCGATGATGAACATGTCCTCGGTCACCCGGGTGGCGTCGGTGGCAAAGACCGCTAAGCCGATGGCCGGGAAGATGTAGACATTGTTGCCCTGTCCCGGCACAAAGCGCCGCCCGTCGATCTCGACTGGTGGGAACGGGCTGCCGCTCGCGAAGACTGCCCGACCTTGCGACCAGCCATAGGCCTCCGCGGCGGTGCACTCGGAGCGCGAAGTCGGGTTGGAGTAGGGAAAGACGATCGGCCGTTCGTTGATCTCGGCCATGGCCTCGATGACCTGCTGATCAAACAGGTTCGGCGTGGTGCTGACGCCGATGATGCCCGTTGGCCTGAGCGCCTTTACCGCCTCGACGAAAGTCGCTACCGGCGCATGATCCAGGGCGAACCGCTGCTGAAAGTGGGTCAGATCAGTGCGCGATTTCACCAGCAGGCCATTGACATCGAACAGGGCGTTGCGGCCCCGCGCCGCCGTGAGCTCCGTGCCCTCGCTCGCCATCGCGAGGCTGATCAGTTCGGCAATGCCGGTCGCCGCCGAGCCTGCGCCGAGGAACAGGAATCTTTGCTCGGAGAGCCGCTGCCCTGAGATGCGCAGCGCTGCGTAGATGCCGGCCAGCGCGACACCTGCGGTACCCTGGATGTCGTCGTTGAAAGTGCAGATCCGGTCGCGGTACCGCTCGAGAATGGGAACAGCGTTGAAGTTTGCGAAGTCTTCCCATTGGATACAGCATCTGGGATAACACGCCTGCACAGCATCGACGAATTCGTCGATGAAGGCCGCATACTCCGCGCCCCGGATTCGCTCACGACGCAAGCCGAGATACAGCGGGTCCTCCAGGAGTTCGTGATTGTTGGTGCCGACATCGAGGACGACCGGCAGACAGTGTTGCGGCGGCACTCCCGCGCACGCGGTGTAGAGCGTCAGTTTGCCGATCGGAATGCCCATACCGCCGGCGCCAAGATCGCCAAGTCCGAGGATGCGCTCGCCATCGGTGACAACTATGAAGCGCACATCCTTTTCCGGCCAATTGGCAAGCAGCTCTTTCAGCCGACCGCGCGCACTGATTGGCAGATATATACCGCGCGGCGCGCGGAATATGTGACCGAACTTCTGGCAAGCCTCGCCGACTGTCGGCGTATAGACAAGCGGCATGTAGGTGGCCGGGTCCGACATCAGGAGCGCGTAATAGAGCGTCTCGTTGCGCGTCTGCAGATCCGACAACACCAAATACTTCTGCAAATCGTCGTCGAGAGCGGCGATCTCTTCATGCAGGCGAGCGACCTGCAAAGCGATCGTGCTCACCGCGGGCGGCAGCAGACCCTCCAGTCCCAAAGCTCCCCGCTCTGCCTCGGAGAATGCGGTCCCTTTGTTGAGGCGGGGATTGCGCAGCAAGCTGCGGCCGGTGGGATGTTCCGTGGTAGGCACCTCAATCTGGATCGATGCGCGCGCGGTCATTTGATTGCTCCGATGTGATGTGTACCGGGTTACTCTCGAAATAGGGGACGTGAGCGGTCGCCGCCGCCGGGCATCGCTGATGTGAGACGCTCCGCTTCGGTGAGTGTTGGCGACAACGTGTGCCGGGGTGAGGCCTTTCAGATAGGCGGCGTGCAGCTCTCAGCTGGTCGGCGCAGCATGCGATAGTTCAGCGTTGCATGTGCAAGTCCATCAGTTCGCGCGGAGGGATCATGTTGTTGTTCAAGTTGGCCATGATCCACAGCGAGCCGGCGACGACTAGGATTACGATGAGTACGCCGAACGCAAGCGCCAGCACGTTATTCGTGTTGTCCGGCCCCGTCGTAATGTGCAGGAAGAAGACCAGGTGAACTCCCATTTGAGCGATGCCAAGGACGGCGAGACCGAGAGGGATCCCGGGTGCCCAGAGCAGCGAGGTGTTGGCGACCCAGAAGGAAATGGACGTGAGGACCGCCGCGACAATCAATCCAATGGTGTAGACGAGCACGCCGGCCGATGCCTTCTCTTCCTTTTCAGGGAAGACTGACCTGTCTCCGGGCGCGCGATCGAAGCGTATTTCCGTCATGAGTGGATTCCCATCAAATAGACGACAATGAACAGCCCAACCCAGATAATGTCGAGTGCATGCCAGAACAGGGAGAAGCACTGCAGCCGGCGCTCCACCGTGGGGCGAAAGCCTTTGACCGCGAGCTGCGCCATCATCACAGACAGCCAGATCAGACCGGCGCTGACGTGCAGCCCGTGACAGCCGACAAGGGTGAAGAATGCTGAGAGAAACGCGCTGCGTTGCGGGGTCGCTCCACGCGCGATCATACCGGTGAACTCGCTCAGCTCGAAAACGAGAAAAGCGGCGCCCAGGGCGAATGTGAGCGCTGCAGTCAGATAAGTGGCCCCGCGGCGTCGCGAGCCGACTGCCATCGACATCAATCCACACGTGTAGCTCGAGGCAAGAAGGCAAGCGGTTTCGATCGCGACGTCGACTTGATTGAACAGCTCGGCGCCCGTCGGGCCGCCCGCAGTGGCGGTCGCGAGCACAGCGTAAGCGGCAAAGAGCGCTGCGAACATCACGACGTCGCTAAGGAGGAAGATCCAGAAACCGTAGGCAACGACGATCCGCTTCGGAGCCGGTCCGGCTTGGCTTGTGCTCGGCAGTGACGGGCGATCGACTTCGCCAACAGCGACGGTGAGGTTCATACCACAACCTCCAGCTGGTGAGTCCGATCAAACCGCGCAATCTGCTCGGCCGGTACTTCCGTTTCCTCGTCATTGCGAAAGGCGAAAAGGAGCACCGTCAAGAATGCGCCGAACAGCCCCAGGCTGACCATCCACCAGATGTGCCAGATCAACGCGAAGCCGGTGACGACAGCAAAGAATGCGGTGACGAAGCCTGTCGGGCTGTTCTTCGGCATCTCGATCGGTTCGTACTTGCGCGGCCGCGCCGGTTGATCCTGATTTGCGGGCTTCCCTTCCTTGAGGGCCCAGTATGCGTCGGCCCCGTCGACATGCGGCAGAATTGCAAAGTTCCAGGCCGGTGGCGGCGAGGCAGTGGACCATTCGAGCGTGCGGCCGTTCCACGGGTCGCCCGTTGCGTCGCGCAGCTGCTCGCGGTTGTGGATCGAGACGATGAGCTGGATGATCTGGCAGACAATGCCCGCCAGAATGACGACAGCACCGGCTGCCGCCAGCAACAGCCAGGGTTGCCAGTTCAGATCGTCGTAATGTTGCATGCGCCGGGTCATGCCCATCAGCCCCAACGCATAAAGCGGCATGAATGCGATATAAAACCCCACCAGCCAGCACCAGAACGAGGCCTTGCCCCAGCGTTCGTCGAGCTTGAAGCCGAACGCCTTCGGGAACCAATAATTGTAGCCTGCCATCGCCCCGAATACGGTGCCGCCAATGATCACGTTGTGGAAATGCGCGACGAGGAAGAGGCTGTTGTGCAGCTGAAAATCGGCGGGGGGCACGGCCATCAAAACGCCGGTCATCCCGCCGATGACGAACGTCACCATGAAACCGATAGTCCACAGCACAGGCACCGTGAACCGGATGCGCCCGCCCCACATAGTGAACAGCCAGTTGAAGATTTTGACGCCCGTCGGCACCGCGATGATCATGGTCATGACCCCGAAGAAGCCGTTGACGTCTGCGCTGGCGCCCATTGTGAAGAAGTGATGCAGCCATACCAGGAAGGAGAGGACGCAGATCGCCATGGTAGCTGCCACCATCGAACGGTAGCCGAACAGCGGCTTGCCTGAAAAAGTAGCGATAACTTCCGAAAAGACGCCGAACACCGGCAGGATGAGGATGTAGACCTCCGGGTGACCCCACACCCAGAACAGATTGACATACATCATCGAGTTGCCCTGCCCATCGACCGTGAAGAAATGAAAGCCGAGATAGCGGTCGAGCAGGAGCATCGCGAAGGTCGCGGTCAGAACCGGAAATGCTGCGACAATGAGCAGGTTCGCCGCAAGCGAGGTCCAGCAGAAAACCGGCATGCGCATGTAACCCATTCCCGGAGCGCGCATCTTGAGAATTGTGGTGACGAAATTTATTCCCGTCAGCAACGTGCCGATGCCGGAGATCTGCAGCGCCCAAAGATAGTAGTCGACACCGACGCCGGGCGAGAACTGCAGCTCGCTGAGCGGCGGATAAGCGACCCACCCTGTCTTGGCAAACTCGCCGACCACCAGGGAGATGTTGATCAACAGGACGCCTGAAGCCGTCAACCAGAAGCTAACAGAATTCAACGTCGGGAAGGCCACATCGCGGACACCGAGCTGCAGTGGCAAGACAAAGTTCATGAGGCCGATTACGAGCGGCATGGCCACGAAGAAGATCATTATGGTGCCGTGCGCCGAGAAGATCTGGTCGAAATGCTCCGGCGGCAAATATCCTTGCGCGCCGCCAGCCGCGACGGCTTGCTGCCCCCGCATCATGATTGCATCGGAGAATCCGCGGAGCAGCATGACCAGCGCCAACAGGAAGTACATGACTCCGATACGCTTGTGGTCAACGGATGTGATCCACTCACGCCACAGGTAAGGCCAATGCCCCTTCAACGTGACCCAGGAGAGGACGACCAGCACGGCTAAGCCCATGACCGCCGACGCGCCCATGACGATCGGCTGGTCGAACGGGATCGCATCCCAGCTGAGCTTGCCAAGAAGATTCATTTTTGCGCCCTTTGTTCAACCGCCTGGGAGAGATCCGATGGATCATCCGGCTGTAGTCTGGTGCTCAAGATGCTTTTGAACAGATTGGGAGCGACCTCGCGATAGCTGAAAGGCGCAACCGCTATGCTGGGCTTGGCGAGACCGGCATAAGCCTCTGTGTCGAGCACCGGACCAGTATTGCGAGTTGCGGTCACCCATTGCTCAAAGTTTTCGGCAGGCACCGCCTCAACGTTGAAGCGCATATCGGCAAAACCATCGCCGCTGAACTGGGCCGACAGTCCTCGGTACATTCCAGGACGGTCAGCCTGGAGGTGAAGACGCGTCGTCATCCCTGCCATCGTGTAGATCTGGCCGCCCAGCTGCGGTACGAAGAAGCTGTTCATGACGCCTGACGAGGTCAGCTCAAAGCTGAGCGGCGTGCCGACCGGAATTGTCAGCTGATTGACGCTAGCAATGCCTTGGTCAGGGTAGATGAACAGCCATTTCCAGTCGAGCGAGACGACCTGAATAGTGACGGGTTTTATCGTGTCGGCAATTGGCTTGCGCGGGTCGAGATCGTGTGAGCCGATCCAGGCGACTCCGCCAACCAGCAGCACCGTCATGGCTGGAATCGACCAAACCAGCATCTCGAGACGACCGGAATATGTGAAATCCGGCAGGTAGCGGGCTCGCGTATTCGAGTGGCGAAACCAGAACGCAACGCCGAGCGTGGCCAAGATCGTCGGGATCACGATGGCAAGCATGATGCCGAGCGAGTTAAACAGAATTTGCCGCTCACCGGAGGCGATCGGTCCTTTTGGATCGAGCACGCCCTCAGCACAGCCACTGAGTGTCGAGGCACCGATCAAAACAATAACCGATACGCGGTCTCGCTGACAAACCCATGAGGTCAGCCGAAGCCGGGAGCAGAGGCTGGTCCTAATCTCCATCACTGATCTCAGCGCAATACGTTGGTCTTTGCGAGGTCGATGACCTCGTCGCCTCGGCCGCTAATCACAGCCTTAACCATGTAGAGGGTGAACCCTTTCGCCATCTCCATGGTGATGGAAGGCGGTATTGCGAGCTCGGTCCGGTTGACCACAGCATCGATCAGAACCGGCCCGTCATGGGCGAGGGCATCCGCGATTCCGTCGTCCACCTCCGCCGGATCCTCGAGCCTGATGCCCCGGATGCCGACAGCTTCGGCCATTGCGGCGAAGTTCGGATTCTTCAGCTCTGTGCCGAAATCGAGGAAGCCGGTAGATTTTTGCTCGAGTTCGATAAAGCCCAACGCGCCGTTGTTGAACACCACCACCTTCACGGGAAGGCGATGCTGCGCCAGCGTCAGAAAATCGCCCATCAACATAGCGAAGCCACCGTCGCCGGACAGCGAGATCACCTGCCGATCGGGAAATGCGGCCTGGGCACCGATCCCCTGCGCCATCGCATTCGCCATCGAGCCATGCCAGAAAGAGCCGAGCAGCCGCCGCTTTCCGTTCATGGTGAGGTAACGCGCGGCCCACACCGTCGGCAGACCGACGTCACAGGTAAAGACAGCGTCCTTACTGGCCTGGTCGCTGATCGCCTGAGCGATCTGCTGCGGATGAATGAGCCGCTTTCCGGGCGTGCCGATCGCGAGACCGTCGAGTGCCTTGCGCGTCCTGACGTAGTGCTGCCGTGCCTGGGTAAGGTGCGTATCGTCGCGTTTCTCCGTCAGCAGCGGCAGCAAAGCGGTGATGGTGGTACGGACGTCTCCCACAACGCCGAGGTCGACTGCAGCGCGACGGCCGATGTTCTCTGCCCGCAGATCGACCTGAGCAATGCGGGCGCCACCACCTTCCGGGTAGAATTGGCGGTAGGGGAAATCGGTCCCCAGCATGAGCAGCACGTCACAGGCGCGCATTGCATGGTAGCCGGAGGAGAAGCCGATCAACCCGGTCATGCCGACATCGTAGGGATTGTCCCACTCGACATGCTCCTTGCCGCGGAGCGCATGAACCATTGGCGCCTTGAGGCGCTCGCCAAGCGCCAGCAACTCGTCGTGGGCGCCCTGACATCCCGAGCCACATAAGATCGTCACACGGCCATCACCGTTGAGGAGCGCTGCCAAACGATCGAGGTCGTTCGGCGACGGCATTACCATCGGCGCGGATGGGAGCAACCCGCCTAGTTTGACCGGCGCGTCGGCAGCGGGCTGCAGCGCGATGTCGCCGGGTAAAACGAGCACCGAAACGCCTCGCTTGCCGACGGCCTGGCGGATGGCGATCTCGAGAGCCCGTGGCATTTGGTTGGGCCCGGAGACCAACTCGCAATAGTGGCTGCATTCCTGGAAGAGCACCTGTGGACGGGTCTCCTGAAAATAGCCGCTGCCGATTTCGCCCGAGGGGATCTGGGCGGCAATCCCCAAAACGGGGACGCGCGAGCGGTGACAATCGAACAGACCATTGATGAGGTGCAGGTTGCCGGGTCCGCAGCTTCCCGCACACACTGCGAGCTCGCCGGTCAGATGCGCCTCGGCGCCGGCGGCAAAGGCAGCAACTTCTTCGTGCCGGACGTGGATCCACTCGATCTTGCCTTGTTGTCGGATGGCGTCGGTCAGACCGTTCAGGCTGTCCCCGACGATGCCGTAGATGCGCCTGACACCCGCGGCGGCGAGGATTTCCGCGAACTGATCCGCCACCGTTTTTGCCATTTGGATTTCCTTACCTGACGCGTTCCGGCCGTAGCAGCGGCTCCAGCCTGCTGCCGTCTCAGTGCCGGATCTCCTATTGTCGATCGGCGAGGGCCCAACATTAGTGGATGCGATGACCCGCTGGCTTCGTCGTTCTTGCCGCGCCTGTGACGATGTTGCGCTAACTGAAACAAGCTAGCCAGGACGCGCCTTGCCCCCTGCAGCATCTTCAATTCAATGCTAAATGGGTCGAGACCAAGCCCCGCCGCGCATGCAGTTATCTCGATGGTGTCAGACGCAGGATCTCGAGAGCGAGTCAGATCCGCGCGTCTTCGTTAACAGCGGGAAACTGCGCGATGAACCATGTGAGGCCTAGCAGATCTGCGGTCCCTCCTGGGCTGAGATGGCGCCTGATCAGCGCGTCATCGAAGGCTACCATTTTCGCAGCACCATCCGGTGCCAAGGCGCCGCCCGCCTGCAGAAGCTTTGTGGCGTATGTGCGGACGTAGCCAAGGCCAGCAAGACCGCCTCGGGAAACGAGGTTGGTATCGTCGTTGACGGCCAACAGATGTAATAGCGCCTGTAGGAGCGCCACTTCTTCGCTTACGCCGTCGAACCGTAAGCCGTCGTACACTGGCAACGCCGTCGTGCGCACTGTCGCGAAACCAGACGCTGCCTCTCCTCTGGCACCGGGGAAGCCGAAGCGACGGAACGCCCTTTCACCCGCCGTACCCGCCTCCAGTGTGCCCTTAAGCTCCCGATCAACGAGTCCGGAGCAAATGCCTGCCACCTCGGCGCACATGCTCTCTCGAGTCAAATCGAACCCATTCGTCAAAAGCCGACCGGCGGCGAAACAGAGCAAGCCGAAGGAAAATATGGCGCCCTTATGCGTGTTAATGCCGTGTGTCGCCTGCAGCATCGCTTGTTCGCACTGGAGTCCGATGGGCCGCACCAGCGGCAGCGAGAGACAAGCAGCGATTCCAGCGGATTCATGGCCCATCTCCAGGAAGCGCGGCCACCAGGGAGCAATAGCCCGCGCACTCGCCAGGAACGTATTTATGTCCATGTCGTAGTGAGCGCCGCAATTGCGCGCGTCAACCAGCCCGGGCTTGGGGGTGAGCATCACCTCTGTGAGCAATGCCTTGTTGACATAGTCCGCAATCGCGGCAGCGCCAATTGTCTGTTGCGCTTTGTCCTGCGAAGCGCGCCACGGCCTGCTATATGGCTGTCCGTAGATCATATTCATGGACGATCTTTCTCAACGTGCTCAACAGCTCTTCCAGCGGGTGCCTGCGCGAGCGGCTGCAGACGTGCGCCGGCTGTGGGCAGACGAGGCAGGGGCGCGGAGGAAAGCCGAGGCTTCGGCGGGATAGTGAGCCCGTCCCGGGAGCGATGACATCCAAATCCCACAGGCGCCCGATGGGGTGACGGTCTTCAAGCTCGATGGCAGCCGATTTGAGGGTCCATGCGTCCGTGTCAATGACGTAGAGCGCCTCCGGGCCGGTCTCCTGCCACAAGGCTTCGTGCGACAGGACGCTCCAGCCCCGCCTGAACGCGACGTCATCCAATTCTCGAAGCCCTTGGGCCATCAAACGTCGCGGTAGTTGGCCATCCTTGATCGGACCGGGGATCACGAGCGTCACTGAAATTAACGGTCTGCCGAATCGCGCGAGAGCAACGGCTTGGCGCGCAACCCGCTGCTCCCTTGCGACCAGCATCTGCTCGAGGCCGATACTGGTCTCACCGATCATTTCGGCATGGGAATCCATGATCAGCCCTTCACCTGCCGCACGACATCGATGACGCTGCCGTCGCGATAACGGACTACGCCGACGATGCGGTCGGTGAATTCGAGCGGTTCGGGCTCTCCGGTCAGTGTCACTGCCCGCTGGTGCAACTCTTCGATTGTCATGACCGGCAACCGGGCTTCGCGGAGGCGCTGTTCGACTTCGGGGCGGTTCCGGTTTACCGCGATGCCCTGATCCGTCACGACAACATCGACCGATTCGCCAGGGGTCAGCCTTGTCGTGACGCGTCGAACAACTGTGGGAATCCGGCTGCGCACCAAAGGGGCCACAATGATGGTCAAGTCGGCCGCCGCTGCCACGTCGCAATGCCCGCCAGATGCGCCTCGCATGACGCCGTCGGAACCGGTGATCACGTTGACGTTGAAATCAAGATCGATCTCCAAAGCACTTAAAATCACTATGTTCACGCGATCGACGTATGCCGCCTTGGAGGTGGGATTCGCATATTCGTTTGCCGAGATCTCCAGATGTCCGCTTGAGGTACGCAGCGACTCCGCGGCATCCTGGTCGAATGACTGCACATCGACGACCGTCTTGATCAGACCCTTCTTGTGCAGATCCGCAATGCCACCAGTAACGCCGCCCAACGCGAAGCTTGCTTTGATTCCCCTGCGCGTCATGCGCTCCTCCAGGAACCGGGTAGCAGCGGTGGCCGCCGCTCCCGAACCGGTTTGCATTGAGAAGCCATCAACGAAATAACCCGAGTGCTCGATCACGTCCGTTGCATGCCGGGCAATCAGCAATTCGCGTGCATTGTTCGTGACCCGCGCGGCGCCTGCGCTGATCTTCGACGGGTCACCGACTTCGTCGAGCTTGACGATCCAGTCGACGCGATCCTGCGAAATGCTGGCCGGGTGGTTCGGGAAGTCGACCACTTCTTCTGTCAACACTACGACCTGGCGAGCGAATTGCGCATCGACCTTCGCGTAGCCAAGCGAACCGCAATTCAGCCTGCCATGAGTTCCATTGGCGTTTCCGAACTCGTCGCAACAGGCTACTGCCAGGAAAGCCACGTCGATTTGCAACTCTCCCGTCTGCAGCAAGTGGACACGGCCGCCATGCGAGTGGACCTGTACGGGCCGCGCCATCAGGCCGTTCGAAATGGCTTCTGCGAGCTTGCCGCGCATGCCCGAAGTATAGATTTCAGTGATGACACCGCTCTTGACGTGGTCGACGAGAGGATCGTGGCAGCCGAGCAGGGAGCTCGACGCGAGCGTAAGGTTCTTGAAGCCGAGCCGCGCCAGAGTGTCGACGACCCTGTTGACGACTTTGTCGCCCTCTCGAAAGGCGTGATGGAATGAGATGGTCATCCCATCCTTGAGCCCCGATCGCTCGATGGCTTCCTCAAGCGATCGGCAAAGTTTGCGGTGCAATTTCGTATCGACGGCATCGAGATAAGGGGTCTGGGCCGTCGCTCCCGTGAAAGGCTGCGACTGGCCAAGTACGGAATCCGGCGATTGCAGTGGCGTGAGCGAACTGGTCATAAGTGTCGTCCTCAATCGAAGTGTTTGTTTCAGGCCGCTTCGGCAAGCTGCAATGTCATTTCAGCCTCTTTGAGCACTGGTGGGTCAATCATCTTGCCATCGAGTGAGACGACCCCCATTCCTTTGCGGAGCGCTTCCTCTGCCGCTGCAATCACGCGTCTGGCGTGATCGACTTCGTCCTGCGTCGGCGCGTATGCTCTATGAAGAAGGTAAACTTGCTTCGGGTGAATCAGCGATTTTCCGTTGAAGCCGAGCTGCTTGGCGATTTTGACCTCGCGCTTGAACCCCTCGTCATCGTTCACATTGCCATAGACGACATCGAAGGCGTCGATATGCGCCGCTCGCGCGGCGTGCAGGACCGCAGCTCGCGCATAGAACAGCTCGGGCTGCCAGTCGTCGCTGCGGTGCGTATGCATGTCGACGAGGTAGTCGAACCCGGCCATGGCGATCGCAATCATCCGCGGCGACGCACTTGCGATCGCCATGGCGTTGACAACGCCCGAGGCGGATTCGATCGCTGCCATCAGCTTTGTGTCTCCGACAGGGCGTCCGCACGCGATTTCGATCCGTGTCACGTGTGTCTCGAGCTCATGGATCGCCTCTGGGCTTTCTGTCTTGGGTAGCCGCACCACGTTGGCGCCCCCTCTGATGGCGGCCTCTAGATCCTTCCTGCCGAACTCCGTGCTGAGGCTGTTGATGCGCACGACGGTCTCGATATCCCGATACACGGGGTGCTGGAGCGCCTGAAAGACGAGCAACCGCGCCGAATCCTTCTCACGTGGTGAAACCGCGTCTTCGAGATCGAACATGATCGAATCGGGTTTGTAGATGAATGAGGTGCTCAGCATCGCGGCATTGTCGCCGGGGACGAAGAGCATGCTGCGACGCAATTTCATGACAGCCTCCGCCAATCCAGGTCCTCGGACCCGGAGCCACGCAACGTCGCGGCCTGAACCCGTGCCCGGATGACACAATCCAGCGCGCCCTTGTCTTCGATCACCACGGATCCGGCCTTGACAGAAAGCTGATCCAGGGTCTCGGCAACGACACGCGCGATCTGCTTGCCGAACTGCTTGAATACTTCGCTCTTGATCACGATTTCACGTGTATCGCTGGGCGCAACCTTGACCAGCAGATCACTAGATTCCAACGTGCCGGCTATAGCTTCCTTGACAATCTTCATTGAATTTCGACCTTTCATCATGCCCCTTGAACAACTTGCGGATAGTCTTGCTCCAAAAACTTCATGGTTGTGGCTGGCACCAGTTCCTCGATAGCCTTGAAATTCCGGTGCGCGAGCAATCTTCGGACCTCGGTCGCTGAGACCGGGGTCCCATGGATCGATACTCTGGGCACCTCGATCACCTTGATCGGCGGAGCCGGCGAGGCTGGTTGCTGCAGCCACTGTCTCATCTCAGTGTTGTAGCTGTTCGTGACCAGGTCGAACGGCTCAGTGCCCACGTAGCGGTGGGTGATGCCAAGGGCCGGTGCGATGTATTCCCGGAACAGAAGCAGATCGATAGCGGCCCAGCTATGATCGACGAGCGCTTTATCCTTCAGAAAGTAGCCCGGGAAGGTGGCGCGCGAGATTATGTAGTCGGAGCCCTGATGCAGCGTCAGGTTGTCGATATCCTTTACGCCCGCCGCAACGAGGGCGAAGCGATCGGCATAGGAGATTGACGATGCATCTTCCCTGACGAGGAAGAGATGGATCCAGTCGCAAGCGGCCGCCGCCTGCTCAACCAGATAGCGATGGCCAAGCGTGAACGGGTTCGCGTTCAGGACGATGCCGCCGATCGTGACGCCCGGCCGGCGTTGCTCACGCAGCCTGTCGCAATATCTTTGAATTGCGACCGTACTATTCTCCATCAGCACGATCTGCCGGGGAACCTCGACCAGGGGGTAGAAGCCCCAGCCGCGGAATAAGGTTTGGTTATGCGGTGGGGAGTAGAGGAAGAGGTGGAATTGCCCTCTCTCTGCCGCCAGGCTGACGACTTCGCTGCCCAGCCGCAGGCTGAGCGCCTCACCGCGTAGATGCTCGGCGACAGCGACACACTTTATTGTGCAGTGGTCAAGACCCGCGCAGGCGACGACGGTCCCTTGGTGTCGGCAGACAACGAAAATCTCGATTTGGCTGTCCAGCTCCAGATTATTGGCAGCCAGGAGCCGCTTTACATCCTCCATCTCGTGCGGCGCCTCGTCCGGCCGCACACTATGAAAATGATAGAGATCACCTGGGGCGTTCATAGCTGACCCCCCCTCTCACGATATCATCAGATGTTGTGTCGCTACGATCATGAGCGGGATCGTTGCGAAGGCGAGCACCCTCGTTGCAAGAATGGTGGTGGAGGATTCTGACTCGAGAACATGGTGCTCTTCGGCGAACATGGTTGTGATGACCGCCGAGGGGAGTGCCGCGAGCAGGATTGCCTCCCGCGCGACGACGCCGGTAATCCCCAATGCCAGGACGGCCGCGAACATCGCGACAGGATGAACGAGGTTCTTGACCAGGCAGTCGATGGCCACTGCCTTTGTTAGCTCCACCTTTTCCTCGGCGATGATGAGCCCGGCAAGAAAAAGAGAAATCCCCGTTGTGGAATTGCCTATGAGTTTAAGCGAGTCGATGGCGAATGCGGGGATGTGCAAGTCAAGGAGCATCAGCACGATGCCGATGAATGGGACCCAGACTCTCGGCTCACGTATCGCTTTCACCAGCGTGATGAAGAATCTACGAGCCCCCGCGCTCTTGCCGCTGTTGGAGCCAATTTCGAGGAGCACGGTGGTAAGCGGAACGATGATCAGCGATGGGACCAGGTTCGCGATGAGAATTGGGTAGAGGCTTGAAGGGCCGAATAACTGCCCGAGGACCGGAACGCCCATGAATACCATATCGGGGAAGGCGAGAAGGCTCGCCCTCAGTGTCGACGTGCGCAAGTCGTAGCGAAGGACAAACAGGCTGCCGAGCAGGATGGCGAGGTAGGGAACCGTAAGCCCCACCACGAACAGCAAGGGTATCCTGTAGTCCATGAGGTCTGAGCGGGGCGTCTGTAAGATTCCGGCCAGAAGCAGAGGCGGCAGGAGCCAGGTCAGCACGAGCCGGGTCAGCATTGCCCGGTCGGTGCCTCCGAAGAACTTCAGGCGCGCCGCGCGATATCCGAGAAAGATTACAAAGGCTACGGGCACAAGCGTCACGGCGATGGTGTTTAACATGCCGGCGCACCTGAGCTGCTGCGCAGTCGGTCTGTGATAGTCAGGACCCGCATCGCCTCTCGGATCATTGCCGGTTCCACGACGTGACCGTTCAAGACGGGCAAGTCAGTACCGGCCGCCGTGCTAGCGGCGATGACCGAACGAGCATTGGCTACGGCGTCCGGTGGTGGTGTGAAGACGGCGTCAATCGCGGCCAGCTGCTCTGAATGCAGAGCTGCCTTGCCAGTCATGCCGAGCCTGCGACTCGCTACCGCGTCGCGGTGAAGGCCCTCATTGTCGCGCTTGAAGTACGGCGCGTCGATCGCGGCGATCCCGGTTGTGGCTGCGGCCGCCACCGCCTGAGATCGTGCAAACAGCAGGTTTTCCCAAGAACCTTCGGCTCCCAGGTCGGCCGCCAGGTCGCCGCCGCCGAGGAAGAGCCCGCAGACTCGTCTATGGGCTTCTGCCATCAGATTGGCAACGAAGACTGCTCGTGCAAGTTCGACCATCGGGATGATGCCGATAGTGGATTGCGAGCGGTCCAGTATGTCCGCCACCATCCGGACTTCATCCGCGGACCGGCATTTTGGGATGATGATTGCGTCCGGACAGCTTCCTCCTTCGTGGAGGGCGAGCAGGTCACGAAGTCCTTCCGCCGAGCGTGGACTGTTGATGCGTAGAATGCGCACAAAGTCCGTGTCGATTGGCTGGCGCAAGAACGCCAGCGCAGCCTCACGCGCCCGCTGCTTGTCCACGGGGGCGACGGTGGACTCGAGATCGAGGATGAGAGCATCGCCGCTAGCACGACCAGCCACCGAGAAGAGATCGGGGCGCGAGGCAGGTGTGAGCAGAAAGCTGCGGCATGCACGGAGCCTGGTGTTAAACGAATTAAGCTCGGGGGTTTGGAGCATGTTAGGATCGTGCGGCGCACTTTGCTCTGTACCAGTGCTCGCTGGCCCGTTGCTCCGGGATGTACTATCGCTCCAGCTTACCCTGGTCCTCTCGACCCCTTTTTCAGTTGCAGAATTCGACTCGTTAACCGCTGTCATATCGTCACCATTCCGCAAATGGAGGCTCCCATGCTACGGTCGCTTCCAAAGTGAGTTCGTTCGGACGAGAGAAAGCTACCCGCTGGGGCCTGGGATGACTTGCGCCGCCTTGCCGTGAGTGGTGTGCCTTTGCGGTATTAGTCGAAGACGATCCCCGAAAACTGCCCGACAAGTTCGAGCCGGCGGGTAAGCAGTGCGTCACGTTTGATGGTTTGGCCCATCGGATCATCCTCCTCTAGTCTCTTTTCGTTCCCCGGCGTCGGTCCGGAGGGCCGTTCAAAAGCCGAAACCAATCGGGCCAACGCGCCGGCGTTCTCTGTCGTCTCGACGTGGCTCTTGAGCAGGTCCGAGATGTCGACGCCCGTCCTTCGTTCAGTAGGGCAACCTGCGCGACTTAAATTTCGGTCAGATAACGGCTTTGCGTTTCCGGCGATTACCGGACGCGCCAGGTGATGGCGGAGTTGGTGATATAATTCCAAGCCGAGCCGACAGCGGCGGCGGCAAGCGATCGAGCACTGCTACGCGACGCTACTACTGGTTCTGACCAATTACAGCCCACCTTCACACAAACTGTCTTTCCTGCGCGCCTTGGCGGAAGAACAGGACCGGCGCCTTTCCGAAGTATGGCCAGGCGACCAGCAGCGCTAACGCGCGTGGTTCAACACACTGAATCAGGCCTATGTCAAAGCGCGGTACTCCAAGCATTACGCGATCGGTGAGGAGGCCCTTGCTTAGCTCGGCGAGCGCACCTTCGAATTGCACAAGCTCGTTGAAGAATCTGCCGCGCTCGTCTGGCGCGGCTGAAGGAAGCCGCTTGCGGCTGACGTCCCTGGCAATATTCCAACGATCGCTAAGCGGCCCGTGTGTTTATGGATCTGCCATGCACAATGGACCTGATCTCAGGGTCATTGACCTCCTGTTCAGGCCAGAACCGCGCTTCACGACGAGGAAATCCTGACTCGCGACGTCAATGCACTGGCTGGCAAATGCCGCCGGGTCGTGAGTGAAGCTCAGCTTGCTCGTCAACATGATGCTCAGCCGAGCATCGACAACCAGGACCGCTGTGCGGCCATGGGATGTTCCTTCGCCTGCACCGAACAGACCACCGCCGGCGCGCTCGCTGCGATCGCACTCGCCGCCAGCGTTTATCAGCGTGAAGACGCTTCCATTCCCCTGGTCGCTCTCATATTCGTGGCTGCGTTCGGCACGTTGGCGATCTCGTTTTGGCCCTACATGATTCCGTTCTCGATCACGATCGAACAGGCGGCTGCCCCTCATTCGAGCGTTGCTTTTATGTTCTGGGAGAGGGCTCTTCGTGTTCCCGCTCATGCTGCTCTACACGGTGATCGGCCTAACCATGTTCAGGGGCAAGTCGGCAGCCACATCCAAAACGATGCGTGGCCCTCGGTAGAAAGCCCGAAGCGTGACACAGACGATTTTATCAGCATTGTTGCCTGTTGCATTTGTCGTCGCCGGATCCGGCCTAATCATTCAGGGCAAGATTGGGCAAGGCGCCGCAACACCGACAAAGCGCGCAAGCATCACTTAGGCAATAGTGACTCTTGAGAACCCCGCCAAGACACCACGCCACTGTGTGGGGCCGGCATTGGCACGCTCTTCGATTCCCTATCTAGGCGGTCGCGCCGTGCTGACCCGATAGAAAGTCGGAGTCCAAGCCTAAGGCCGGGCGCCGAGGAGCATGCATGGATATTGAAGCATTTTTCGCCGCGAAGCTCGATAGCCTTCACAACGAGGGACGTTATCGGGTCTTTGCTGATCTGGAGCGCAGAAAGGGCGACTTTCCGCGGGCGATCCGGTATGCAAATGGCACTCGAAGCGAAGTGACGGTCTGGTGCTCGAACGACTATCTGGGCATGGGCCAGCATTCGCCGGTGATCGCCGCCATGCACGAAGCGCTCGACCGTTGCGGCGCGGGCGCGGGCGGCACGCGCAACATTTCCGGCACCAACCACTATCACGTGCTGCTCGAGCATGAGCTTGCCGATCTGCACGGCAAGCAGGCAGCGCTGTTGTTCACCTCGGGCTATGTCTCGAACTGGGCCACGCTCGGCACGCTGGGCGCTCACCTTCCGGGTGCCGTTATCTTTTCCGACCAGAAGAACCATGCCTCGATAATTGAGGGTATCCGCCATTCGAAGGTGGAGAAGCGGATCTGGAGGCATAACGACCCGAAGGACCTCGACCGGCTATTGTCGGAATATGGCCGCGAGGCACCGAAGATCGTCGCCTTCGAGAGCGTCTACTCCATGGATGGCGACATTGCGCCGATCAAGGAGATATGCGACGTCGCCGACAAGCATGGCGCCCTGACCTATCTCGACGAGGTGCACGCGGTCGGCATGTATGGGCCGCGCGGTGGCGGTTTAGCCGAACGTGAGGGGCTGATGGACCGCATTACCATCATAGAGGGGACGCTCGGCAAGGCTTTCGGCGTGGTCGGCGGCTATATCGCAGGCTCGGCCGCGCTCTGCGACTTCATCCGCAGCTTTGCTTCTGGACTCATCTTCACGACCTCGCTGCCGCCGCATGTCGCGGCGGGAGCGCTTGCGGCCGTACGTCATCTCAAGGCGAGCAATGCGGAGCGTGAGCTGCATCGCGACCGGGTCGCCAGCGTGCGCGGTCGTCTGGAGAGAATCGGGATCCCGTATCTGCCGAACCTCAGCCACATCGTGCCGGTGATGGTGGGCGACCCCGTGAAATGCAAATGGATCAGCGATACCATGCTGGATAGCTATCGCATTTACGTCCAGCCGATCAATTACCCCACGGTGCCGAGGAAAAGCGAGCGGCTTCGGATCACGCCGTCGCCCCTGCACACCGACGCCGATATTGACCATCTGGTCGGCGCACTCTCCGACCTCTGGTCGCGATGTGCATTGGCGCGGGCCGTCGCCTGACGGCTGCGACTGCAGAATTCAAGGACGTCACGGTGCAACGGCTCTAGTGTGGAGCCTCAAGCGTTTACAGGCGTGGCGAGGGAGCCGTGACTCCGTATGCCAGGACTCCTCAATGGTAGCCCCTAATGGCGCATTTTGCCATCCTGCAATCGTCCGGTTCGGTATCGGCCTTGCGACCAGGAACTGCGTTGGCCGGCGTGTCAAGAACCGAGAATCATACGTAAGCGTCAAATTCGACAAACCGAGACCTTATTGTCGTCCACTTGGGTACAATTGAGCGGCTGACGAGCAGGGAGGTAAGTTTTGGATATCTGCAAGAGTCCGAAGGTCTCCCGAAATGATCTTAGAATATCCTGTGCTCTCTCCACGCGGCCTGCTTTCCGTCGGCCTTAAGCAAACGTGGCCAGGAAGCTTCCAACTTCGACGTAAGAATTGCGAGTTCAGGATAACTCTCTCTCATGCCGCATTTCCTGGTGTGATTATGCTCCGGGTAAGCGATGATGAGTTGCTGCGCGAGCCAGAGGCGATCGTCAGGGGTTTGGTGCGAAAGGCCTGGAGACTTTTTTGGATTTTGGATGACCGCGCTATACCGCAGCAGGGTGGCAGCTACATCAATGATGGCCCTATTGGTGCTAGACGGGGCAGCAGCACCAAAGAATGCAAGCGGTGAAAGGTAACCGCCATTGTGTTGGCCGATTTGTAACGCGATGCGACTGGGCTTTGCTATATGAGGCTGGGGAGGGCTAAATCGGATGCGGTTCGAAAATAAGGATGTTCTCGTAACCGGCGGGAATTCAGGTATAGGGCGCGCTATCGTTCACCGGTTCTTGCGAGAGGGAGCCAGAGTGGCCTTCGTTGGACGCGATCCGAATAAGGGCCGGACAGTCGAGGCGGAAGCAACAGCAATGAACGGGCAAGCACGCTTCTTTCGATGCAATCTCGAAAGCGAGGACGAGGTAGCCGATTTGATCGAACAAATCGCGAATTGGGGTCGCTTGAGGATCGTCGTCAACAATGCCGGCCTTGGTCCTCGCCGAAGTGGCGCCGTGACTGCAGATCGCCCCGGCCTTCGATGGGACAAGCTGAGGGGCCCCAATCTAGATTCTGCCTACTTCGTCTCTTCCTATGCATTACCGCTACTTCGCGATTCTGGCGGTGGCGCCATCGTCAATATCTCGTCGACCGCTACTTTGCACGGCAATTGGGGTCTTTATTGTGTGGCAAAGGCTGCTGTGGAAGCGCTCACCAAGTCCCTGGCTGTCGAGGGTGCACCTCATGGCATCAGGGCGAACTGTGTAAGCCCTGGCTGGGTTTCCACCGAGACCGATGCGAAAAGGCCAGCCTCCGGTAGCGCAGGCGATTGGAAAGTTCCTCCGAGCGCTTTCAATCGGATGGGATTGCCCGCCGAAATAGCGGCCGTCGTAGCATTTCTCGCGAGCGATGACGCCTCGTTCGTCACAGGCCAAACGCTCATCGCCGACGGTGGGTTGACCATCCTGGATTATCCTTCGCTGCCACTCCTTGAGGACGGCGGTGCAACGTTGTTCTCCGGCACGCTCGAAGACTGATTGCTGGCTTGATCTATCCACCATCGAGATGTCGTGTCAGAACAAGAACGTTGTCGTCGCCGGATCCGATCCGGTGCGACCATCCGGTGAATCGATCCCTTTGAAGGTCTCCAAGTCTTCCGCGTCCAGCTCGAAATCGAAGACGTCTAGGTTGGAGGCGATGCGTTCCTTGTGAACCGACTTCGGAATGACTATCAGCCCTTCCTGCAGGTGCCATCTAATGATCGTCTGCGCCACGGATTTCCCGTGCTTGCTGGCGATGCTTTCGATGGTTGGGTCCTTCAACAGGCGACCGCTGCCAAGGGGGCTCCAGCTTTCGATACGGATATTGTGCTTGATGTGAAATTCACGCTTGTCCCGCTGCTGGAAGCGTGGGTGGAGCTCGATCTGGTTGACCGCGGGAGTGACGCCGGTCTCGCCGATGATCCGTTCCAAATGCTCCTGATTGAAATTGGAGACGCCGATTGATTTGATCCGACCGGCGTCCCTGAGTTCGATCAGCGTCTTCCATGCCTCAACATATTTGTTCTGGCTCGGTATCGGCCAGTGGATCAGGAACAGGTCGAGCTGTTCGATATCGAGCTTGCTCATCGTCTCGTCGAAAGCGCGTAACGCGTTATCGCGCTGATGAGCACCATTGCGCAGCTTAGATGTTACGAATAACTCGTTCCTCGGGACGCCAGCGCCGCGGATAGCCTGCCCGACGCCTTCCTCGTTCCCGTACCCTTCGGCAGTGTCGATCGATCTGTAGCCCGCCTCTATCCCCCAACTCACAACCTGGGCGGTAATGGACGGATCCACCTGCCATACGCCAAGGCCGAGTTGGGCAATAGCGGAGCCATCGTTGAATCTGATCTGTTCAGGCATATTCAGATCCTATCTGCTTTTGAGTTGACGTGCTGGCTCCTCGCAATCAAGCGCAGAACAAGGTGACGAGCCGAAAAGGCGGTCCAGAAACCAAGCCTGCCTGTCCTCGATGCAGCTATTTGGGTCGCTACGGTGAGTTGCGGACAAGAATTTTCACTGGGTCTTTTTCCATGTTAAATCTACGCCACCTGGGATTTAGCGCCATCCTAGGAAAGGTGTTAGCAAATAGTCTGCTCAGATGCCTGTCGTATACTTTGGTATGCGTGGCAGGCCGTCGTCGACCCTGTGGCTCGGTGAATTTCAGCTACCCGCAGTGAGAGGTGGCGAGGCGGAGGCTTCCAACTGCAGTGATCGGATATTGTCGGATTCGGCTAGGATCTCGCGCCCCTTCGCCCGAGAACCAGAGGACGGGGCCCCACCGAATTTGAAGGGTCAGGCGCCGACCAGACGTCGGGCTCATGGACCTTCCGGGATCCGGCAATCGCTGGCGCGATCTAACCGCCGCTGTTTCCACTATTGCTTTTACCCAATGCGACGAGGGCATCGACCATTTGCCTCTTGCGCTGCAGTACCTTCTTCATGTCCACCGAGACGGACCGGTGATCACGCCGAAGTCCGTGGCTTGAGCAACAATCCGGGCAACACCCGCCACTGCCTATGACAAGGGCATCGAAACGCTCCGTTCGCCATTTAGATCCTCTGTAGATGATGAGGGATACCCAGCTTGCTCTCGCATTCCGTGCGGGCGGCCTGGGCGATAGCCCTATGCTCGGATGTCAGGATGCCAGCTCTTTCGCCGCCTATTGTAAGAAACGATGGAACGGACGGCAGGCTAGCCTGAAGCGGGCTAGCCTTGATCACGGCCACGTTTGATCGGGAAGATTGACGACGATTGGAGTCGAGGTGCTCCTGACGACCACCCAGCGAAAGGCTTCGAAATCTGAGGGATTGATTTCCATGTGCGGCAAAAACGCGGGCACATGGATAAAGTCGCCCGCTTTCGCGTGCCCAGCATATTCGCCTTTTGCGCCCCAGCGGACTTCGCATACGCCCGACAAGACATAGGCGATCGTCTGCTGCTCTCCGTGATGGTGGATGCCCGTACGGGCTCCCGGCTTGACCTCGAACAACCCGCCCCACAACGTCGATTGGATGCCCCGCTGCGGTGCGACTGCTGCCAAGCGCACGGAACCTGAGGTCTGTTCCGTGCCTGGGTCGAAGTCAGGCGGGCTGACGATGCGAATTGGTGGGTATTCGGTCACCGCTACAAAAAAATTCCTACTCGGTCGAAAATAGATGCGCTCTCGCTCATGGGACTGCAACGGGATGCACCTGCAAAGCCTCAATCTGGAGATAGTCTCGATCTTCGACAGAATCTGAGCTTGTCGGGTATTGCTTCATTCGTGCCGCTATTGCCGCGAAGTGCTGCGGCGCCTTGCGTTCGCGGGGACGCGCCTTCTCTGGCCGTGCATCCATTGAGCACGGCTTTGGGGCAAGAAAGAACGAAGAACAGCAACTCTCGCCAAGCAACGCCTTACTCGCTGAATTACAGCAAGACCATCGGCAGGAGAGCACCGTGAACTAAGCGGCCGAAGTGCGAGCGCGGCCCCCAAACGTTCGTGACAAAAAAGGAGCCCAACATGTCCACCACCAAATTCACCAACGCCACCGGCGCGCCGGTCTCCGACAACACAAACATCATGACCGCCGGTCCGCGCGGCCCCGTCCTGCTGCAGGACATTTGGCTGATCGAAAAGTTGGCGCATTTCGATCGGGAAGTGATCCCGGAACGGCGCATGCATGCCAAGGGTTGGGGCGCATACGGAACCCTCACCGTAACGCACGACGTCACCCGCTACACCAAGGCCAAGATCTTCTCGGAGATCGGCAAGGTGACGCCAATGTTCGCGCGCTTCTCGACTGTCGCCGGCGAGCGCGGCGCGGCCGATGCGGAACGCGACATCCGCGGCACCGCGCTGAAGTTCTACACCGAAGAGGGCAACTGGGACATCGTGGGCAACAACACCCCCGTGTTCTTCTTCCGTGATCCGTTGCGGTTCGCGGACCTGAACCACGCCATCAAGCGCGACCCGCGTACTGGCCTGCGCAGCGCGGACAACAATTGGGATTTTTGGACACTGCTCCCCGAGGCGCTTCACCAGGTTACCGTCGTCATGTCCGATCGCGGCATCCCGAAGAGCTTCCGCAACATGCACTTGTTCGGCAGTCATACCTTCTCGATGATCAATGCCGCCAACGAACGTGTTTGGGTCAAGTTCCACTTCCGCACGCAACAGGGCATTGCCAACCTTACCGACGCCGAAGCGGCTGCACTCGTGGCGACCGACCGGGAGAGCAACGGACGCGACCTCCTTGATGCGATCGAGGGGCGCGACTTCCCGCGCTGGACACTCTTCATCCAGGTCATGACCGAGGCTCAGGCTAAGACCCACAAACATAATCCCTTCGACCTGACCAAGGTGTGGCCGAAGGCCGACTACCCGCTGATCGAGGTCGGCGTGATTGAGCTCAACCGCTATCCTGAGAATTATTTCGCCGAAGTGGAACAGGCTGGGTTCTCCCCTGCCAACATCGTTCCCGGTATCGGTTTCTCGCCCGATAAAATGCTCCAGGCTCGGCTATTCTCCTATGGCGACGCGCAACGCTACCGGCTTGGGGTCAATTTCAACCTTATACCGGTCAACGCTCCGAAGTGCCCGTTTCAAAGCTACCATCGCGACGGCAAGATGCGGACGGACGGCAATCTCGGCGGAACGGTCACTTTCAATCCAAACAGCGCCGGCCTGTGGGACAACCAGCCCGATTTCGCCGAGCCGGCGCTGCCGCTCGACGGGGAAGCGGCGCATTACGACCATCGCGTGGATGACGATCATTGGGAGCAGCCTGGCAACCTATTCCGCAAGATGACTAGGGCGCAGCGGCAAGTGCTGTTCGATAACACCGCCCGCGCGATGGGTGATGCACGGCCGCACGTCAAGCAGCGCCATGTGGAGAACTGCACGCGGGCCGATCCGGCATACGGGGCGGGCGTGGCGCGGGCGCTGCAGATGTCCTCACGGGTCGCAGCCGAATAGAGACCTGCTTCGCCGACCGTCAGAGGTTCTGCGTTTGTCGGTCGGCGAGCCTGCCAGCATTTTGCGCTCGGGCCAAACCTTATCGCTCGAGTTGGCGCCCAACCCATCTCAGGAGATCAGCGATGTCCAAACCAATTGCCCCCAAGCTCCTTGCGGAATTCATCGGCACCTTCGCCTTCGTGTTCATCGGCGCCGGCGCGGCTGCGGTGATCGGCGACGGAACCGGCCTGAACGGTATCGCCGCGATTGCCTTCGCCCATGGCCTGACCATCATGGTCTTTGCCTTTGCTTACGGCAGCATTTCGGGAGGTCACATGAACCCGGCGGTCACCGTCGGCGTGCTCGCAGCCGGCGCCATCCGCGTCGGCGACGCGCTCGCCTACATCGTGAGTCAGCTCGTCGGCGGCATTGCCGGCGCGCTGGTATTGCGGGCCGTGCTCGGCGGCACGGCTACAGGCCTCGGCATGCCGCAACTGGCGCAAGGTCTCGTGCTAGGCGCGACAACGGTCACGATCACGCCCGCAGCCGGCTTCGTGATCGAGGCTGCGCTCGCTTTCTTCCTGGTCACTGTCGTGCTCAGCACCGCTGTGGCCGGCCGTGCCGGCAACCTCGCGCCGCTGGCGATCGGAATGACTGTCACGCTCAATATCATCATGGCCGCAGCCTTGACGGGCGCCCCGTTCAATCCGGCGCGGGCTCTTGGCCCTATGGTAGCGACCGGAAATTTCGCCGATGCGTGGCTGTATACGATAGCACCAGTCATCGGTGCTGTGATCGCCGCTTTCGTGCATTTGGGACTGAGGCGGCTCGCCCACGAGGATCGAATAGGCACGCAGGCGCCAGCCGCGCCAGCTGCGCCAGCTGAATGAGTGTCGCAAAACTCCGAAGCGCCGGCTCGACGTCCACAGCAGTCGGATGACGCCCGCCGACGCCTAGGAGACGATGACATTCAGAAAAGTATTACATGAACAATACGCGATATTCTTCGGCAGGGCTGATCATCCGACAGCGGGAGCCCAAAAATCTGGAAACTCCTTTCGATCGGATCGACTCCTATCTCACTCCGACGGCGCTGTTCTACATACGCAGTCATTTTCCGAGGCCGACGCTCGACCGAGCATCATATCAACTGCGTATCGATGGTGCCGTCAGGCACCCGTTTGCCTTAAGTTACGAACAACTGCGAAACATGCCGTCCGAAACGCGGGTCGCCACCCTGGAGTGCGCTGGCAACAGCCGGGTTTTTCTCATCCCGCAGGTGCAGGGAGCACAGTGGGAGCTCGGCGCCGCCGGCAATGCGGAATGGACCGGTGTACCTTTGCGGGCGTTGCTGGAGCGCGCCGGCCTGGCAGACGATGCGTGCGAGATCGTGCTCGAAGGAGCGGACCGAGGAGCACCCAAAGAAGAGCCCCGGCCACCCGACCCGATCTCGTACGTCTGGAGCTTGCCCCGAGCCAAGGCCATTCAGCCGGAAGTCCTGATCGCGTATCAGATGAACGGACAGGATCTCCCGCTGGATCATGGATTTCCGGTCCGCGCAATCGTGCCTGGTCACTATGGAATGGCCTCCGTCAAATGGTTGACGCGCATCGAAGCCGTGCGGGATCCGTTTCACGGTTACTGGCAGACAACGGATTACGCTTACTGGGCTTTGACGAATGGAAAGCCCGTGCGGCGGGCGTTGGGAGAGATGAAGCTCAAGTCCGAAATCGCGCGACCTCGTATCTACGAAACCTTGGTCCCGAACCGGATTTACACAGTTTCCGGCGCCGCATGGGCAGGCGAGAGCGACGTGACCGAGATTCAAGTAAGCACCGATGGCGGCCTTGGCTGGGCTGAGGCAGAATTCCTGGATCCAGTGCGACGACATGCTTGGCGACGTTGGAAATTCGATTGGCTGACGCCGAAAGGGCCGGGCCAGTACACGTTGCTGGCTCGTGCCAAGGACGCGAGTGGTGCGTTCCAACCTTACGACCACGATCAGGCCTATGGCGGCTACGCAATCAATCACTGTCTTTCGATTGAGGTATTCATAGATGGTTCTGGGTAAGCGATGGGGTGCCGGGGCGGCTGAGTGGTCACACTTTCGGGCGCAAGTGCACTTCCTTAGCCGCCCAAGCCGATCATGGATCCTCCGGGGCATTCATAAAGATCGGCACGGTAGATGCAACGTATGCGTCAGATAGCCGAAACGTATTATATTTAAATTGGCCCTCTGCCTCCATATCAATTTGGCTTTCAAAATCATGAGAGCTCTAAAGATAAGGAGTTTGCTATGAGACGGTCGAAAACAATACTTATGATGGTGGCACTGGGTGCAGTGCTGGCTGCGGGCTCGGCGACGGAATCAATGGCGCGCGGAGGCGGGGGTGGCGGCGGCCATGGCGGCGGCGGCGGGGGTCATGGCGGCGGCTTCGGCGGCGGCCGTGGCATCGGGGGCGGTTTCGGCGGCCATGGCATCGGAAGCGGTTTCGGCGGCCATGGCATCGGAAGCGGTTTCGGCGGCCACGGCATAGAGAGCGGTTTCGGCGGCCATGGCATCGCCGGCAGCCTCGGTAGCCACAGCGCCGCCCATGGCTTCAGCAGCCATCATTCACTCGGAGTGACCCACCACGTTGGATCGGTGGGGCATCCCCATTATCGTCACGGATACTACGGTTCGGACTACTTCTGCGGTTACCCGTACCCGTACGGCTACGAAGATCCATACAATCCGTACGCATACGACCCATACTGCCCGTGATCCACTACACCCTTTCGACTCCGGCCTCCACAGTATGAGTGGAGGTCGGATTTGAACGATGAAAGATTTGGCTTGCTCGTGCCGCACAGTGAATCACCGCTACTGTCAAGCGCGTCACCAGAACCGGCATAGTAGCTCAACGGCCCATACCTATAACTGCAATGTATAAGCATGCTGACCGTAAGTGCTATGTTGATTCTTATATCCTGCACCTACTTAATTATAGAGTTAAATAACATAGCTAAACCGTAGGAGTATATGGTGATGAGACCGACAAAAATACTGGCGAAGATTGCTTTGGCCGCACTGCTGGCGACCGGGTCGGCGACGATCTCGATCGCGCGCGGCGGCGGTGGTGATGGTCATGCCATAGACTTCAGCGGTGGTGGCATTGCCCACCGTCACCGACACCACAAGATCTTTTTTAGCGATCCAGGATATCACTACCAGCCTTGGTGGAACTACGATACCGATGCTGCTTACTGCTCGTTCGATGCCGTGAACTCGAGCTACTATGGATCCAATGGAATGTGGCGCTCTTGCCCGTGATCCAAAGTCGCCAATTAGAGCCCTTCTGGTTCGGATTGAAGCAAAGTCGTGCCGATGAAGCGACATCCCGGCGGAAGGCGACGCCCGCCCGATGTCGTTCATCGGCAGGCCTGCTGACAAAGCGAGCATCCGAGACGAGCGGCTTCAGAACAAGCATCGACAGAGTCATGTCAGGTTCTTTGTCCTTGGAGTTCTTTGAGCGCTGATCGGCGGCTCGGGCAGCGGGCTCGGGTATGTCAATTCCCATCCGCCACCAAGCCCTTTGTACAACTGGACGAGATCGATCGAGATGTTGGTCGTGCTCTGCGCATAATTCTGTTCGGCTTGCAGCAGCGTGCGCTCCGTGTCGAGCACAGTGGTGAAGTCGGCGACGCCATCATTGTAGCGGACGCGGGCTAGCGACAAGGCTTCTCGCGAGCGCTTGACCTGCGCTGCCAGCCGGTCACGGCGTTGCTGTTCGGTCCGGTGGGCGACCAGGGCATTGACGACATCGTGCCAGGCTTGCAGAACGGTCTTGTGATAGGCGATCGCCGCCTCTACCTGTTGCGCCTTGCGAAGCTCCAATGTCGCCTTCAGCCGGCCACCCTCGAAGATCGGCATCGAAATGCTGGGTCCGACATTGGTCAGGATCGCACTGGTCGTCAGTAAACTCCCAGCCTTGAGGGCGTCGAAGCCCACCGCTCCGTTCAATTGAACCGTTGGGTAGAATTCGGCGACCGCCACTCCGATGTCGGCGGTGGCGGCGTGAAGCTGCGCCTCGGCTGCGCGAATGTCCGGACGGCGGCGCGCCAAGTCGGAGGGAATGCCGATCGGAATCCTGGCGGGCGACGGCGGTACCGGTTTCGTGGTGGCGAGTTCGCCGCGCAAGGCATCGGGCGGCATGTCGAGCAGAAAGCTCAAGGCGTTGATCTCCTGCGCTTCTTGGTGTTCCAGGCTGGGCAGCTCCGCCCGGACAGCTTCGACCTGGGCGGATGCATTGTCGACGTCGAGACTGGCCGTCAGGCCGCTCTGCTGGCGCGTTTGCGTCAACTGCAGAATATCCTGCTGGATAACAAGGTTGTCGGTGGCGATCTTGATCAAGGTCTGCGTGCCGCGCAGTTGGATATAGTCGCGTGCGGTTTCCGCCAGGCTCGAGAGGAGCGCGCCACGCCGCTGCTCCTCGGAAGACTGCACTTGCGCATCCGCCGCTTCAACCTGGCGGCGGACGTGCCCCCAAAGATCGAGTTCCCATGACGCATCGAAACCGCTGGTAAACAGGTCCGTCGGCCCTGTGGCAGAAATGGTGCTCGACCCAGCGAGACCGTCGATCAGACTGCCTTTGATACTCGGATCGCTCAGTTTTTCATTTTGGTATCTAGCGCTGCCTTTCAGATCAGGCAGTTGGGCGGAGGCCACAGTACCACGCTGAGAACGGCTTTCAGCGAGATGGACGGTCGCAGTCTTTACGTCGAGGTTGGCCTCAGCGACCCTCTTCTCCAGAGAGGTAAGGGTAGGATCGTGAAAAACCTGCCACCAAGCGGAGTCGACAGGCTGCTGAGCCGCCGCACTGAATCCCGTGGTACTCGCAGGCGCGGCTGCCGTGCGGCTGGTGTACCAGCGTTTGGGCAGGGCCGGGTCCGGCTGGACGAAATCTGGGCCAACACTGCATGCTGCCAGAGCCAACGTGCCGGAAATCGCTGCAACAGTGGGCAATTTGTAGCGCATGATCAAGCCCTGTGGCCGGCGCCAACGCCGCCGCTCGCCATCTTGCCCGACAGGAAGAGGCAGAAGGGAACGGCAAGGAAGGCGAGGCATGAGAAGAACAGAAACACATCGGAATACGCCAGGACGGCAACTTGCGATCGGAAGCTTTGGTACACACCCCCAACCGCCATTTCGTGCGCGATCCCAGCAGGCTGTCCAACCGCCTCCAACGCACGCTCGTACTGAGCGACCAGCGCGTTGTAGGGTTGATGAAAGGGCGAAGCCCATTCCGACAGATAGGACTGCCGGACCTGGCTTTGCTCTGTGACGAGCGACGTCGCGGCAGAAATGCCGATCGAACCGAATACATTGCGAAGCATTGAAAAAAGGGCTGCCCCGTCGCCGCTCAGTTCGCGCGGCAGGGTGGAATAAGTGATCGTACTGATCGGCACGAAAAGGAATGCGAGGCCGGCAGTCTGCAAGCTGCGCATGATGACAAGCGTCGAAAAATCTATGTTCGGCGCCAGGTGGCTCGAAAAGAGCAGCGCCGATCCCATGATGAGAAAGCCAGCGGCGATGACGAAGCGCGCCTGGATGATGATCAAGAGGCGCCCGACGATCGGAATAAGGAGGATGATGACAACGCCACCTGGGGAGAGAATGAGCCCCGCCCAGGTCGCGGTGTAGCCAAGGACCTGTTGCGCGAATTGCGGAATGACGACGGCGCTGGCGTAGAGAATGCATCCCGTCGCCGCGATCAGTGCGCTGCCGCCGGCGAAATTCCTGTCCCTGAACACATCGAGATTGACGATCGGCTTGCGGGCAATGAGTAGCCAGCCAATGGCGCCGGCAATGCCGAGGAAGGCGAGAAGCGCCATGACTATGATGGCCGACGAACCGAACCAATCGTCGTCGGTGCCCCGGTCCATCATGATCTGCAGGCCTCCGAGCCCAACCGTGATGAGGGAAAGGCCAACGTAGTCGAGACCCCGGCGCTTTCGGCTCTTCACCCACGGCGGGTCTTCAACCAGGATCGAATTCACAACCACTGCGAAGATGCCCACGGGTACATTGATGAAGAATATCCAGGGCCAGCTCCACTGATCGGTGATGAAGCCGCCAAGCGTCGGACCGAGGATCGGGGCGACGATTGTAGCGATCGCGGTGACGCCGAATGCAGCCGCGCGTCTGGCCGGAGGAAACGTGTCCAATATGATCGATTGTTGGTTCGGCTGCAGGCCGCCGCCAAAGAAACCCTGCAGCAGCCGGAACACTATCAGCTCGCCCAGACTCGTCGACATTCCGCACAGGAACGAGCAGACCGTGAACATGCCGATGCAGATCAGAAAGTAACGTTTGCGTCCCAATAGATCGCTCAGCCAGCCCGAAATGGTCAGCACGATTCCGTTCGCAACCAAGTAGGAGGTCAGCGCCCAGGTTGCCTCGTCATTGCTCGCAGAAAGACTGCCGGCGATGTGCGGCAATGCGACATTGACGATCGTGGTGTCGAGGATTTCCATGAAGGCGGCAAGCGTTACGCAGACCGCAATCAGCCAGGGATTGTAGCGGGGCTTCCAGTCGGCGCCGGCTTCAGTTGGAGCGCTGCTCATCGAACGGTCACCGTCGGAATCACCGATATCCCGAGCGGCAGCGGAAGTTTGGGATCGAGTCCCCGGTCGATGATGATCTTGACTGGCACGCGCTGAACGATCTTCACGAAATTGCCGGTGGCGTTCTCCGGCGGAAAGGCCGTGAACTTCGAACCGGACCCCATCTGGACACTGTCAACATGACCGTGAAGGTCGAGATCCGGATAGGCATCTATGTCGATCTTCACGCTCTGGCCAGCCCGCAGAGCGTCGAGCTGGTTCTCCTTAAAGTTGGCGGTAACCCACACGTCCGGTGAAACGATCGAGAATAACTGCTGGCCGGGCGTGACGTAGTTGCCCATTTCCACGTTGCGCCGGGTTATCCAGCCGTCCTGCGGTGCGGTGACAACCGTCCAGGACAGGTTGAGCGCCTGCTGATCGAGTTGGGCCTGAGCCTGCTCGACTTGTGCCGTTAGTTGTTTGACTTGCATATCGCTCTGGCCGATATGCTGCTCCACCGGCGAACTCAGCTGAACCTGGGCTTCGGCTTGAGTAACCTGAGCCTCGCCCTGGCGCAGCGCGTCCAACGCCGCATCGACCTGCTGCTGGGTGGTCGCAGCCTTGGGAAGGTCGTGTTGCCGGTCATAGTCGGCTTGCGCTCTATTCAGATTCGCCTTGGCCGTCACCAGTTGGGCCTGGGCCTGCTCCAGCAAAGCCGGGAAATTCTTGCGGGCGATTTCGGCAATCAGCCGTTCGCCGGCAGCTTGCGCCCTGGCGCTGTCGAGTGTGCCCTGGGCCCTGTCCCGTTCGATCGTGTAGGGGCGCGGATCGATGTGAGCCAGCGGATCGCCCTTGTGGACATACTGGTTGTCCGTCACATCCAGCGAAACGACGAGGCCGGTAACCTGCGGCGCGATGGTGACAACCCGCCCATCCGTATAGGCGTCATCCGTGCTCACGATGTTTCGGTTCACATACCAGAAATAGAACCCGCCGATGACGAGAGCCGCCAGGGCGAGCAAGCCGACGATAAAGACCGCCGGCCGTCGCCCTGCGTGCATCGCGTACGGATCCGGTGAACCGCTCCCTTGCCCCGTCTCTTCGACAGCGGGCTCGTGCTCGGCTGGGCTCGCCTCGGCGACAGGATCTCTAGGTCCTGGCGCGGCAGTCAACCTCACGGCGCTGCCCGCAACCGTCTCCCGGCTGTTTAGGAGGGGGATGTGCAGACCACTGCGGGCCACTGCCCGGGCTCCGTTGACTTCGGCTGGGCCCGGGGCGCTGGGCTTGATAGTGTCGGTCTGCGACATGCTTCATCTCTCTTATGCAAACCGTTTGTCATGCAAACCGGCCGGAGGCCGCCGTGCTCGGTCGACGAACCTGTCGGGTCCTCGCCGGCTGCGGAGACCGTTTGCTTTTCAAAACGCGTGACGGGTGGCTCTCGCTATAGCTGGCGGAGTATCCGATGACCGGCTGCCTCTCCATTTGAAGCGAGTGTAGTTAGCCGTGTCGGGTCTCTCCAATCCGACCTACGTATGAGTGGATAAAGTGTCGGTCTGAAAGGCTCATACTTTGGTATGCCCGCCGCACGCGCCCGGGCTTCCCAAGCAACGCGACCACGGCCCTGAATGGGTCGCAAGAGCCTCACAACGGTTACCTGGCAACAACGTGCGCCCACGTCGGGCCTGACCATCCGCAACATGACATCGCGGGGTCTAGCTTCTCGCGCACGTATGGGAGGTCTGACTGCGCCGTCGCCAAGCGAAAAAAATGGGCCGATGACGACGCGTCACCGGCCCAACGAACCCGCGCCACGGCGAGCGCCCCGGGGGGAGCAAGGCGCCCGCCAAGACCGACCGAGAGAGGGAGAGGGGGGTCTGGCGATCAGCTTTGACACGAGATGGTCTGCGGCAGATGAGTTTTCAAACCGATGGCCGAAATCAACATCAGCGCAGCGCCGATCAAGAGACTACTTCATCGCGCTAAATATGCTTGTCCGCTATTGCCAAGTTTATGTTGTAATTGCCTCAATTTTAGGGTGGTGGGACATCCAGAGACTTGCCAGCTGGCCAGGCGCTGATGCGACGACCGGGTGGTTTTAATTCCAGATCAGGCTGCTGAAGTGACCAAAGTCGAGTGATGGTACCGGCCACATAGATGCACCTCCTGCCGATAAATAGTGGCGGAGCTCCAGGCCATTACGGTCGTAAATTCCAGCAAGGCAAACGACGAGGCCGTCCGAATGTCTACCGTCAGTCTGATGCGTCGGCTGGTTACGACGCTGTTGCGTTCGCAACTGGGCTCGACCTAGCGGCCTGAATCGTTACCGATCTGCAGATTGCCGGTCATGACCGGTCTCCAGCTTCAGAACCTGCTTCGGGTCGCGGCTATACGACACCCGTTATCTTCATCATTCCTATCCGGAAAGACAGGCCCGGGAGTAATGGATTAATAGTATCGCATACATGGGGATAACTCTGTAAAGCGAGGGTATTATACCAAATCAACATCACTGACATTATGTTAGATTGGTAACGACATATTCGATGTCGCCTAAAAGGAGAATACAATGACCAAACGAACCGTACTTTTGGCAATTGCCATTGCGACAATGTTGACGACCGGGACTGCTGCGCTGGCAGCTCGTGGCGACAGCGCTTTGGACTGGCCCAACAAGTCCTGCATCGATGGAATCCCCAACGTCAGCCACGGGGGTCATGTTCCCTGCTAATGGGGGAGTTTCAATCGAATCCGGGCCTGAGCCCGGATTCGATTATGCGCTTCTCGACCAATCCGGGTCTGCCGTTCAAGCAGGTGCTGCGCTCGCCCGCAGGTGCATCTCAGAAAAACTTACTGCGGATTGCAAAGGCCACGGTCAGCAGCATGGGCAGGGGGCGAGCTGCGCCGGGTCGAACCGTAGACCAGAGGGCGACCTGTATTGCGCCCTCTTCACCGTCGACGATGGAGCTGGCGCAGCACGGCTGGAATCGCTTCACAGTCCTGTTTCATATGGGTGCATGACCGGACGGGGAATTGCTTCCGCTGACGCGCGAACGAAATTGGAAACTTGGGGGACCGATGTCCCTGCCGATGAACAATCGATCCACCCTCTCTCGTCCGGGCGATCCTCGTGAAGCTTCGAGGTCATGTCGCACATCAGTGATCGGGCGCGCGTGAGGACGCGCATGGGGCCCTTACCTCCCAGGCAGACTATGCCGGCGCCGGGTGTCTACTCTGTCCTGCGGCTCCCAGTGTGGCTAAGGCGCTATGTCGTGACGGTCCGACTGAATCAGAATGGGCGTGATCGCACAGGCGGGTCCTAATCGCACACGAGGAACGCCAATGGTTGATATTTATTCCCGTGAAGGCGCGATCGGCACTGCGGTGCAGAGCGACGGCCTGCCGGCTGTCGAGTCTGCCTGTCTCTTTTGCGATGCCGAGATGAGTGCGGCTGCTCGGCTGGCTCACCCGTCAATGCGATAAATAGAACTCCGGATGCCCGGCGGTTGGCTCTTACCTCACGCAAATTTATTGCCGTCCTCTCGATCGGCGCCAACTGGCTTCTATTTTGTGGCTCTGGACGAGACGATATTCATGCCAGACCAGCCAGACGACCAACAGGTCGAACAGTGTGAGCACGATCAGGCCCGCTGAGTGAGTATAGCTGAAGCGATAGAGCTGGTAGATGATGAACAGCAGAAGGGCGGCGAGCGAGGCCGGATACGCCCATAGCCTGCGCTTCAGCAAAGCGGCCACCAATTTGGACCAGACCGTGGCTGAGAAGGTAGAACGCATAAAAGTGCTGCGTACTGACCGAAAAATGGCTCGCCATCGTCATCAACTGACTTGCATGAAATCGTGCCGATTCTCGCCCAGCTCTCCCAGCGTCAGCCGATTAACCAGCGAAACGATCGTGCTGGTGGCGACAAAGGCGAGGACCAGGCCGCCGATGCATTCGATCAGCGCATGTGCGCCCTTAAGCAGCAGGCTGACCGCGAAAATCTGATGGACACGCTGCTCGTTCATGGGCTTTCCGCCGTTTGGCGTCGGTGCGTCAACGCTGGACCTGAACATGACTGGCATTTCAAGCTTCGAGCTGAAGAGCGCCCGTTTTCCTCTTCCAAGGCTGATTCGCGGAGAGCGTGGCAGGCCAGCGCTGGCCTGCTTAGGCTTCGTGCCCCGTGGTCAGCGAAAGGATGGAATAATCCAGGGATCATCATCGTATCCAAGGCGCGGCTCGGACTTACCTTCCCGGTAATGCGGTGAAGTCGGCACAGTTCCTGTCGAACGGCAGTTCAACCCAGCAACTGCGGCGCACGGTGACGTTATGGCTTTTTTCTCGTGGGCAATTGCGAAGCCGGATCCGGCAAACACAATTGCCGCGCAAACAATCGCTAATCTCATCGTAAATCTCCTGGCAACGCATCTGTTAAAGCTGGCCCGACTGCGCTTGCAGCAGCAGCGGGGGGAAGTCGGGCCCTTGCGGAGTTGCGACCTCCCGGTTTGCCAAAGATGTTATGTGGCTAGCAGTGAGGCAATTTATCTCTTCCGGTGTGACAGCTAACTCTTCCGTTTGAGCATTCCGCCTGCCCGCGGTGCATCGAAACTCGGCGGCAGTTATTGGGTGAGGCTAAGAGGGTCTGAGGGGGCGCGAAACAACTCGTCTCGATCCCAGCTGAAGGACTGCACGTCTGCGCCTGCCCGATCCTCGTCATTTCTTACCGCTTATGGCGGCGGATCGGGGTGGCGAAGGCACGTCACGGTAGCCAAGCCAAGTCGAGACCCAGCACACATGATCATCGTGCAAAGCGCAACGAGCAAGCCGGACCTGAACGGCTGGGCGCCGGAAGCTTAGATCGAGGATGTCATGCGCGCTGAGGCGAAGACCGCGGGGCCGCGACGGTCCGAGTTTCGCGCGTCGGATTATCACCCGATCCGTAGCGAGTTGATCCTGAGGAGCTACTCCTGATAGCGCAACTTGCCCAGGGGCCTTCGGCCGAACTAGACAGTGTGCGGTCCGTGCCGCCCTGGCTCCTGAAGGGCCCGGCAGCTCTTACCTCACCGCCGTGAGCCCAATCGGATCCTTGATCACCCGCTTGCCCATGGACGAGTATGGCTTGGAAGCATCCTGAAATGGTCTTTGAAGCTTTTCGAAAAAATGTGAAGACGAGACATAACCGCATGCAATGGCCACTTCAATGACTGGCATGTCTGTCATTTCTAGAAGCTGTCGTGCTCGTTGCAACCTGATGGTTGAATAGTATTGCATCGGCGTCGTCTTCATGTGCTTTGCGAATAGGCGCTCCACTTGGCGACGTGACAGCGTGAGGCATTTCGCTATGTGATCAAGCGGCAACGGCTCTGCTACGTTCTTCTCCATTAATTTAATGGCCCGAACCAGCTTCTCGACAGTACCATGGCGGAGCCCGGGGGGTACCGACTGGCAATGGGAACCAGTTCGAAATCTGTCGGCTGTCAACTGGCCACATATTCGGCTGGCCAAGTCGCCCCCGAGCCGGACATCTACCATTTCGGCGGCGAGATCGAATGCCGCGAAATCACCAGCGCACGTCGTTACCGATCCTTCATGGACGAATAGACAATCTTCGGCAACTAAGTCTGGGAATGTTTCTGCGAAGGCGGCGAGCCTCGAGGCGTGAATCGTGCAGCGCATTCCGCCACGCAGAATTCCAGCATCAGCCAACAACCAAGTTGCCGTTCCGATCGCACAAATGGGCAACTTGTAGCGATTTCTCCTTCTCAGAAGAGAGGAGATTTCTGACGATCTAAGGCTCTCGATGCGCTCGCCCCCGATCAAAACAAGGACGGATAGGCCATCATCGTCTTTGCAGGTGTTGATATCGACGTCGACGGAAATTGGAATCCCAGTCGAGCTCACTACTGGACTTCTGCTGTCGGCTCCAACAAGCTGCCAGGTGAATAGTTCCTGGCCGGCGTTTTGGTTGGCATGGTGGAAAGCCGACACAAACGATGAAAGGCTAAGAAGAGAAAATCCCGGTAAGAGAAGAATGCCTAGCACGTCAGCGCCGACATCTGGTGAAGGATCTTTTAACGAGCACCATTTAGAGTTCGAGACGGAACCCGCTAGATTCAACTCCCCCATACGGCTCGTGTGCATGCTCATTTAACTGATCTCAAAAGTCATCGTCGGGAGTGAAACCTGATGAAAGCGAGCCTGTCGAACTTGGTTAGTGTACCGGGTGAATGCCCATTGCAGTTTCAACGCTCTCCTGCACGACCTGCAGAGAGGAACATTCGCGGTCCCGGCCGGAATTCGTGTCCCCTTCAATGGTTCTTCCTGACATCTCATCAAACAAATGTACGATATAGATCGATAATAGGAAACAATTGTACCGAAGTCAACCTCGGCGTAATGGAGAAGGGAGAGCCCGCCGTCCCTGATAAATGCCCTATGTGCTCGCATTGGTCGTCCAACTGCGCGTCGTCGTTTGTGCGACGGATTCTCAGCATTGTCTTTGCCGCCGGATGCGAGTTCCCGGACGCGCGTGTTTGCGAACGGGCGGGGGCTGAATCGACGGCAACGATTTGCGTAGACGAGGCCCTCGTCGTATCTCGTCAGCGCAGACCAGGAGTACCACTCGCCGGCTGAGTGCCATACGTTGCAACCGGGTTGCCGAGGCTATCCCAGTCTGGCTGCACGCCAAGACCGGGGTCATCAGAGGCGTAAAGTTTTCCGTTGTTGGTGGCAGGAGCTGGGACTCCTGTGCTCTCGTTGTTGTAGTTGTGCAAGTCGGTCGTGTTGACGAGAAATTCCGCGGGCGTCGAGGCTGCAAAATGGGAAACCACCGCCGTCGTGATCTCGCCGCCCCAGCTGTCTTCGGCGACAATCGGAATCCTGTTGTCGATGAGGAGATCTCGCATTCGCCGCGCCTTTGACAGTCCGCCTTGCTTGGCAACCTTGAGGCACACGATTTCGGCTGCGCGGTCCGCTATTACTCGCTGGACCATATCCATACCCGTGATGCATTCGTCCAGCTTGATAGGTAGATCAACTTTTCGCCTTACCTGGAGACATTCCTCATACGTTTGACAAGGCTGCTCCATAATATAGTCGAGATCTCGGGTGGCTCGGCCGACCTGGAGGGCTTCGTCGACACGCCACCCCTGGTTGGCATCTGCGAAGGCTTTTTCGCCGGGCAGCAGGTTGGGCACGGTCGATCGGATGCGCTCGATGTCTTCGACCCAGTTTGCCCCTACTTTGATTTGAAACTGTCGATATCCGTTGTGCCTCAGGATATCCATCTCAGCGACCATTTCTGACGGGGACTTCTGAGGCGCCACCTTGTAAAGGGGCGCGCCGTCGGTATGTTTTCCGCCAAGGAGCATCCATACCGGTTGCCCGACGGCCTTTCCAAGAATATCCCAGCACGCTGCATCAAAAGGCGCTTTTGCATAGCCGTGACCACGGATGGTGTTGTCCAGGATGCGTTCGATAACCGAAACCTGTCTTGGGTCTTGACCTAACAGCGCGGGCGCGAGCAAACGAGCGGCCGCTTCCGTCCCTTCACCGTGCGCCTCCATATAATTTTCGCCACAAGGGCAAAATTCGCCGGCGCCAATAATCCCTGCGTCAGTCCCGATTACCACGACGGTGGATCGGGCGATCGAGATCGCATTGCCGCGACCCCAGCGGTAAGTGCCCCCGATATAGCTGAGATCTTTTCGATAAATTGCGACTGACGTGATTTTCATCTTGGTTCACCCGATCTGATTTGGATGGTAATTCTAATTCCTCCGCGGCCTCTGCAAGTTCAGGCTGCGGGAATAGCGAATTGCTTCGGTTTTCATATGCGCGGTGTCCACCGGAGCGCCTAGTCAATAAGGGCCACGGACTGGCCAAGTGCTTCGGGATCCGGGCTAACGCCGATGCCTGCACCTTCAGGCGGCGCGATGCGCCCGTTGCGGCGCTGGGGTGCGCTGGTGTCGAGACGAGGAGCGACGTATCCCGACAGATCGCATGTGTTTAAAAGACGGTTCGATGGCGTCGACGCCGCCAGATGCAATAGAGCACCAGTGGTAATGTCTGATCCCCAAACGTCCTCAATGCACATTTTAGGACCGAGGTGCAGGCACAAGTCGCGAAGCCGGCGAAGTGGGCTAAGGCCGCCGGACTTGGAGAGCTTCAGCGCCACTGCGTCCATGCAGCCAAGATGGTAAGCATGAAGCAGCGACGCGGTGTCGTGGGCATTCTCGTCGATTTTCATCAACAGTCCCGTCGCGGCCCGAACCGCGGCACATTCTTCCAGCGTGGCGCATGGCTGCTCCAGCATGATATCGAATGGCGCTACGGCCTTCCCCACCCGCGTCGCGTCCAGCCGGGACGCTCCACAGTTCCAGTCTCCGTAAACCAAGGGCCCTGCTCCAACAGCCTCCCGAACGAGACGTAGTCGAGCAACGTCGGTCTCCCAGTCATCGTCACTTCCAAGTTTGACCTGAAACTGCGCTATTCCTTCGCCCTTCGCCTCTCGTGCAATTCGGGCCATCTCATGCGGCTCGACGCATGTGATTGAATGATATAGCGGCATATCGGCCGCTTGGCGCCCGCCTAGGAGTGCATAGAGAGGCAGCTGGGCTACCTTACCAGTGATGTCCCACAGGGCCAGGTCAAGAGCGGATTTCGCGTAGGGGTGCCCCTGCAGCCAAGCGTCTACACGGCTCATAAGCGCCTCAGGACCGACAGGATCAGCCCCGATGACAATCGGCGCGACATATTCGAGGGCGGGGCGAACACCCTCGGAATAGGCCGGAAGGTAATACGGAATGGGACAAACCTCGCCCCAACCCGCGATACCTTGATCAGTATCGACACGCAAAACCACTGACGTGACAGTTTCGCAGCTCTTTCCGCCAGACATGTGGTACGGCGTGTGGCTCGCCAGTGGTACCTCCCACAGTGTCATTCGCGTGATCTTCATTCTTCACCTCGCTAGGGCACGCCGCTGCCAGCAGGACAGCGCGGTGGCAAGGACGAACCCGCCGCGATTGGTTGAGGGGGGAAAGTCGCGCCCATCGTGAGGCGCGACTTATGCGCAACTTGCGCTGCGATGGCTTACGGAACGCAAGAACCTTGGGTCTCTCCGGCCAACTACGCCAACAGCGTCAGACCATTAAGCCCCAAACCAAGCTCGCTCGGCCAAGCGGGAGCCACCCATCGTGCGGACAAGGTCCGGTGCAACGCCCTCAACCTTGGTGCTATATCCGTCCAGCGATGCAGGAAAGGCGAAGATACAGTTGCCGCCTTGTTCGCTGCAGATGGCTTGCATCTCATGGTACATTTCAGCCCGCTTTTGGGCATCGCCTTCGATCCGTGCGCTTTGCAGCAATTGACCGAAGCGATCGTCACACCAGCGTGACTCGTTCCAGGGTGCCTTGCATTGGAACGCGAGAGAAAACATCATTCCAGGTGTCGGTCGTACGCCCCAATAGGTCATGAAATAAGGGCGCTTCATCCATATGTTCGACCAATAACCATCATCAGGCTCGCGCTTCACCGATAGGTTGATCCCGGCCGCCTTTGCCTGTTCACGCATCAGGACGGCGGAGTCGACCGCACCGGAGAACGCCGCATCGGCTGCCGAGAGCTCGATGTCAAGCTGGGTTAGACCCGCCTGCTTCAAATGCCACTTGGCTTTGTCGGGATCATAATGGTGCTGCTTCAGTTCCTTGTTGAAGAAGGGGTCATTGCTTGCAATGGGCTGATCATTGCCCGCTTCGGCAAAGCCCGAAAAGACGCTTGCCACCAAGGCATCGCGATCCACGGCGTATTTGATCGCCTGGCGAATGTTGTTGTCTGAGTAAGGCTTGTTCGTAACGTCCATACCGGATGCGACATACGCTCCGCCTACCGTTTCCACGATTTTAAGATTAGCGTTTCTTTTGACGAGCTGGACGATCTTGGGCTCGATGCGATCAGCAGCGTCGATTGCCCCGGTCGTCAGCGCGTTAGCGCGAGCTGCGGCATCGTTGATGAAGGTAAACTCAACCGCGTCGAACCATGCCCTGTCGGCCTTCCAATAATTAGGATTTCGATGCGCCGAAAGTGATACTCCAGGCTGGAACTTATCGAGGATGTAAGGCCCAGTCCCGATGAAAGTAGTCCAGTCCTTGAAGCCTTCGGGTATAATCTGCAAATGGAAGTCAGCAAGGATGACAGGGATGTCTCGGTCACCCTGCGAATGCTCGATTATAACGGCGTGATCGCCGTCGGCTCGAATGTCCGATATTCCTTCCAATAGACCTTTGGCTGCCGATTTGGAATCGGCGGCTGTATGCCGCTTTAGGGAATAGACCACGTCGGCCGCGGTCAGTTTTTTGCCGTTGGTAAATGCGACGTCCGTGCGAAGTTTGAACGTCCATTTTTTGGCATCTTTGCTCGCGTCCCAACTTTCTGCGAGTTCTGGAATAGGGCTCTTGTCCGGTGTCAACTCGACGAGGTTGTTTCCGAATAGCCAGCCGGTTGCGTAGTGAGAGTCGGAGAGATAGGTCATGGGATCCAAGCTATCGCCCGTTCCCCCTTGCGAGTATCCGACACGGAGCGTTCCACCGCGCTTCGGTGCCGCCGCCGCGGCGCGGGCGTTGCGCACGCTCGGAATACCTGTGGTGGCCGCCATCAGGCCCGCACCTGCAATCAGCAGGCTGCGACGCGTGAGATCCCAAGATTTCGAAGAACCATCGTTCATAGGTACTCTCCCATTATGCCCCGGACGTTGCCAGGCCGCTTTCTGAGGCTCCCGAAAGCTGCCCTCCTGATGTGGCCGCCATGCCGGATTTCTTAGCTTGATCCGGCTGTGGACTTTCCTGATTGATGAGGGTACGATTGTTTTATTGGACTGTCTATACAAAAACGATTGTATCACGACATCGGTCAGAGAGGCTCCTGATGGGCACCATTTCCACGTTGATCATCAAGCGCTTAGCGCTCGGATTCTTCGTCCTTTGGATTGTGTCCCTGATCATCTTTCTGGGCGTTTCCCTCCTTCCTGGTGACGTCGCCAGCGAGATGCTGGGCCAGTCGGCGCTGCCTGAGACGGTCGCCGCATTCAGGCGTGAATTGGGGCTCGATTTGCCTCTCCACATCCGATATTTGCGGTGGTTAAGTGGCCTTCTGACTGGCGATCTTGGGCATTCGCTTGCGAATGGGCGTCCTATCTCGGAGTTGATATCCGAACGTCTGGGCAACACTCTGTTTCTCGCCGGTGTTGCTGCCTGCTTTGCTGTGCCCGTTTCGGTTTTCCTGGGGCTGCTCACGGCGCTCTACAGGGGGAGCCTGTTTGATCGCATCGCGAATGTCGTGACGTTGACCTGGATCTCGTTCCCCGAGTTCTTCGTCGCCTATATCCTGATCATGTTTCTGTCGGTTCACCTTGGCTGGTTCCCAAGCCTGTCGGCCGTTCGGGAGGGCGATAGCCTGATACACGCCGTTTACCTAGTGGTGCTCCCGGCTGTTACCCTCACGCTTGTGGTTGCCGCGCACATGCTGCGGATGACGAGAGCGGCTGTCATCAGTGTGCTGGGCAGCCCCTACATCGAAATGGCTAAGCTCAAGGGAGTTGCTCAGCGACGGATCATATTCTGGCACGCGTTGCCGAACGCGCTCGCCCCCATCATCAATGTCGTTGTCATCGATATGGCCTATCTGATCGTGGGGGTTGTCGTTGTCGAGGTGGTCTTCGTCTATCCCGGTCTCGGCCAGCTTATGATCGATTCCGTCCAGCGGCGTGACGTGCCTGTCGTTCAAGCTTGCAGCCTGATCTTCGCGGCTACGTATGTGCTTTTGAACATGATCGCTGACGTGCTGTCGATCGCCACCAATCCGAGGCTTTTGTATCGAAAATGACCGACAAGGTAACACGCCGTTTTTCGCCCGGCCTTCAACGCGCGCATTCGCATAGGCCAACCCCCCTTGCAGTCAGCGCCGCGCTTTTTAAGCAGATTGCGGACGCCTCCTGGAGCGCACGACTGGGTCTCGCGATTGTCGTATTCTATATCTTCATTGCCTTATTCGCTCCGGTGCTAGCTCCGTATGGCGAGAGCCAGGTGGTCGGCGCCCAGTTTGACTCCTGGAGCACACACAATCCGCTCGGAACCGACGGCCTTGGCCGTGATATGCTGTCGCGCCTGATCTACGGCGCTCGCAATACGGTTGGGATCGCCTTCGTTACGACGGTCCTCGCGTTCCTGCTAGGTGGCAGCGTTGGCATTTTCGCGGCCGCTGTCGGCGGATGGATTGACCAGGCGCTAGCGCGGGTGGTCGATGTCCTGATGGCCATCCCTCAACTGATCTTCGCGTTGCTTCTGCTCACTCTTTTCGGCACGTCGGTGCTTTCCTTGATCGCCATCATTGCCGTTCTTGACGCTACGCGGGTTTTTCGACTGGCAAGGGCGGCCGCGATGAACGTTGTGGTCATGGATTTCGTCGAGATCGCAAACTTACGCGGGGAGGGGTATGGTTGGATCCTCCGCCGCGAAATCCTGCCAAATATCCTGCCGCCACTCTTAGCTGAATTCGGGCTTCGCTTTTGCTTCGTCTTCCTGCTGATCAGTTCTCTGTCGTTTTTAGGGATCGGTCTGCAACCCCCAACCGCCGACTGGGGTTCGATGGTCAGGGACAACGCAATCCTTATCACCTACGGCGATGTAACGCCGCTGTTGCCGGCTGCCGCGATCGCCATTCTGACCGTAGGCGTCAATTTTCTCGTAGACTGGTTTTTGCACAAGGCGAACGGAATTCACGATGGGCAATGAGGGTGGTCTGGGAGCCGGAGGTGAAGTCCTTCTCGATATAAAGGGTCTACGCATCGAAGGGCGAGGTAACGCGGGCCGCATTGAGATCGTGAAGGGAATAGATCTCGCCCTGAAGCGTGGAGAAATACTTGGCCTTATAGGGGAGTCCGGGGCGGGGAAATCGACGATCGGCCTAGCTGCGCTCGGATACGCCCGGGGTGGGTGCAAAATCATCTCGGGACAGATAAAGTTTAACGGGAAGGATCTGGGCAGACTGACCGAGGAAGAACTAAGACGGCTACGTGGCGATCGCATCGCATATGTAGCGCAGTCGGCTGCCGCAGCCTTCAACCCCGCACATCGCATCATCGACCAGCATGTCGAAGTAGCAGCCCAGCACGGCGTTCGGGACCTTAACGCTGTTCGTGCGGAAGCCAAGGTTTTGTACTCGAAGCTCCGGCTGCCTGAGAACATTGGCGCGCGCTTTCCGCATCAGGTTTCTGGAGGGCAGCTTCAGCGAGCAATGGTGGCGATGGCATTGGCTTGCAAGCCGGACCTGATCGTTTTCGACGAGCCGACAACGGCCTTGGACGTGACGACGCAAATCGAAGTCCTTGCTGCCATCAAGGACGTGGTTCGCGATTTTCACACCGCAGCGATTTACATAACGCATGATCTTGCCGTGGTGTCGCAACTGGCCGACAGGATCATGGTGCTACGCTACGGCGAGTTGGTCGAAGAGGGCGAAACCACTCAAATTCTGACGCGCCCTACGATGGAATATACCCGACAGCTGCTTGCCAGAGGTTTTCCAAACCCGACAAGGCCAGCAGTTCTCATGAAATCCTGAACGTCAGCAACATCAGCGCCTCCTATGGCTCGGTCGAGGTTCTCGATGATGTCAGCGTGTCGGTCGGCGAGGGCACGACAGTCGCCATCGTGGGAGAGTCGGGTTCGGGGAAATCCACTCTGGCGCGGGTGGTTACAGGATTGCTGCCTTGTAGCCGCGGGACCATGTCGTTCAATGGACAGCGCCTCGACCCCACGCTTCGCCGCCGCGACAACGAAATACGCCGGCGCATCCAGCTAATCCACCAAACCCCAGACACGTCCTTAAATCCGCGTCAGCGAGTAAGCGAAATCATTGGGCGTCCGCTGAGCTTCTATGGAGGACTGGATAGCCGCGGCTGCCTCATCCGCGCAGCCGAGCTCCTTGAGCAAATCGAACTCGATGAAACCTATCTCGATCGCTTTCCCGGTGAGCTTTCTGGTGGACAAAAACAGCGCGTTTGCATCGCCAGGGCGTTAGCGGCAGAGCCGCACCTCATCATCTGCGACGAGGTGACCTCTGCGCTCGACCAATCCGTAGCCAAGGGCATCCTGAAGCTGCTGACGCGGTTACAGAAGGAGCTGCGGGTGTCCTATCTGTTTATCACTCACGACCTTGCAACCGTCGAGGCGATCGCGGACGAGGTTGTGGTTATGCGGCAAGGTCGGGTGGTCGAGCAGGGCCCCAAGGAGCAAATTTTTAGACCGCCGCATCATCCTTATGTGGAATTGTTGCTCACCTCGGTCCCTCAGATGAACCTCGGCTGGCTTGATTCCATTCGACAGGCGCGCAAGCTTCCTGTCGAGACGCCAGCTTTGGGAAACGAGGCGGTGTAGGGGCGATTTAACGACCCGCCAAATGGTTCAGTGCAGTTCGACTTGTGGCCAGCTTCCGTGCGTCACATCACATCGTGACAACGATGTTGCCGACATGCCGCTTTTCCATGAAAGCCAGTTGGGCCTTGGCGAGACCTTCCAGAGCGTATTCCGCAGCAAGAAGAGGCTTCAGCAAGCCCCGCTCGATGAGATCTACCAATCGCCTCGCCGTCCCTGGCGGCACTATTGTGGCGCCGGTCAGTTGCAGGTCCTTATAAATCAGTTTGCGCAGGTCAAAATCGACAACAGGTCCTGAGATCGCACCCGATGACGAATAGCGCCCCCCTTGACGTAGTGCAGCAATGAGGTGTGAAAACGTTCTGCCTCCAACGACGTCGAGCGCGACGTCCACATTGCCCTCGGCCGCATCCTGAATCGCTTCCGCCAACTCCGGGGTCTCGCGATCGACCACGATGTCGGCCCCAAGATCCTTCAATGCCTCCCTTTTGCTTGGCGAAGCGATCGCGATGATGCGGGCTCCACGCAGCCGACATAGCTGTATGGCTGCCGAACCCACGCCCCCGGAAGCGCCGGCAATCACGACTGTTTCACCGGGCTTCAACCCGGTACGCGAGACCAAATTCTCGGCAGTTGTATAGGCGCAAGGGAATGTCGCGATTTCAGCGTCGGACAAGTCGCAATCTATGCGCAGCGCATTCTCCGCCCGCACCGTCGTATATTCGGCAAAGCCCCCGTTGCATTCAGATCCGAAATAGACGGCACCCGACAGGTTCATCCAATCACTGGTGTCGAGAAGCCAGGGATCGACCATAACCCTTTCGCCGATGCGAGCGGTGCTTACGCCGTCACCAACGCCGACGATTTTGCCCGCCACGTCGGCGCCTTGTATGAGCGGAAAGCGAACCGCCGAACTTCCCCAAGTGCCGGTCTCGGCTTGGGCTTCGGTAAACCCGGCGCTGCCCGTCAAGGGCGTAATGCCGCCGGTGACCTGTTTGGAATACCAGGCCGTGCGAGTGTTGATGTCGGTGTTGTTGAGCCCGCATGCTCCCACCTCAATCAAGACTTCACCGGCGCTCGGCGCGGGAACCGGCCAATCCTCGCGAACTTCAAGTTTGTCCAGACCGCCGTGACCCGTCAGGATCACAGCACGCATCGATGCCTTTACGCTCACAAGCTGCTCCTCATGCCTACGCGAAGACGGACACGGGATCGCCGAGATTTTCGGCGTCCGGCGTCACCCCGAGGCCGGGTTCGGAAGGAGGGGTTGCAAAACCTTCAATATTTCTGGCCCCCTGTCCGGGAACCGGGTCGACAGCGAGGTGATGATGGCAGAGCCAACTCGCCAATCGGTTTGCTTTCGGCGTGGAGGAAGCCAGATGGATGGCAGCGGTGTCCGCCAGCGCGGACCCGCCGAGGTCCTCCAAATGCATTTGCCATCCCACGGAAACGCCAAAGTCTCTGATTTGCTTTGCTTTCGTCAAGCCGCCAACCCTATTGGGTTTCACCTTCACGCCTTCGCACGCTCCGAGCTTCCAGGCATCGAGATGGTCTTGGAACGTATGGAGGCACTCGTCCAGCATGATGGGCTGCTTCACTCTTTGGGCCACCTGCGCACATTGCGAGAGCGTCTCGCATGGTTGCTCCACCCAGCCGCGCAACGAGACGTTGTTCAGGACCTGCACCGCCACGGATGGCAGCCAAGCGCGATTGACATCGTAAGTAACGGTTTCATCGGGTCGCAAAGCCGCTTCGATCGCTTCGATCCGCGAGATGTCGACGACGGGATCACTCCCGCCGACCTTGGCGGAATGGGTTCTATAGCCTTCCGCGTAAGCCTCGCGAATGAGCGCGATCATTTCCTCATTCGACCCAGTCGAAATCGACGAATTCACGGCGACGGGGTCCGCCTTGTCAGCTCCCATCAGACGCCAAAGCGGCAAGCCACTGGCTTTGCCCAGAATGTCCCAGCACGCCATGTCCACGGCCGATTTGACATAGAGATGTCCCGGAAGCGCGACGTCCATGGTTTGATTGATGGAATTGAGCGCGCAGGGATCTTGTCCCAACAAGGAGGGGGCGAGCGTCGCGATGCCGGCCCGGATGCCTGGGCCGTGCGCGGGCAGATACGTATTTCCCCAGGGACAACCTTCGCCCCAGCCGAACAATCCTTCATCCGTCTCGATCTTGACGAAGGTGCTGTCGAGGCGCTCAAATTTGAGCCGCCCCCCGGAAAGCCAGTAGGGTTTGGTCAGCGGAAGGTCGACCTGAAACAGTGAAATGCGAACGATTTTCATAGGATCCCACGTTCCTCAAATACCTTCTTGGCAGCGCGAAAACATTCCAGTGCTTGGGGCACGCCGCAGTAGATCCCGACAGCATGGATTGCGGCTCGGATTTCTTCCTTGGAAGCGCCATTGTTCAGGGCTCCGCGACAATGGACTTCCCATTCGTGCATTTTGCCGAGGGCACCCAACATTGCTAGATTCATCAGGGACCGCGTCTTCGGATCCAGGGCATCGTCTCCCCAGCCAAATCCCCAACACCACGCAGTCATCGCCTCCTGAAAGGGCCGTGTGAAATCGTCGGCCGCGGCGAGGTTCTTCTCGACATATTCGGTCCCCAAGGTGGCCTTTCGCCTTGCGAGGCCGACATCGAACAAATCCTGTTTCAAGCGAGAACCTCCTACGAGTTCAATGCGATTGCGATGTTCTTGGTTTGAAGATAATTCCAGAGCGCCTCACGTCCCTTTTCGCGGCCGTAGCCAGACTTTCCGTACCCGCCGAACGGGGTTTCGACGCCGCCGGCATACCATTCGTTGACGAAGATCTGGCCCGCGCGCAGACGCGCAGCGGCTTTCATCGCTCGGTCGATATCCCTGGTGAAAATGCCCGCGACCAGACCGTAGTCGGTTCCGTTGGCGATGCTCAAGGCATCCTGCTCGGTTCTGAACTTCAGGATCGACAGCACCGGCCCAAAGACCTCTTCTCGCGCAATCGACATGTCTGGCGTGAGGCGGTCGAATACAGTTGGCTCGAGGAAATAGCCGGCTCGGTTGAGCTTGCGTCCGCCCGTGACAGCACGGGCACCTTGCCGCTCGGCTTCGCGGCACATAGCCTCGGCGCGATCACGCTGTCGCTCCGAGATCATCGCCCCCATATTGGCACCGAAATCCGTTCTCTCCTCGCCGGGTCCCGTCGAAATCGAGCGCGCCATATCCGCCACGCGCTCCACGACCTCATCGTGGATATCTTCGTGGACGATCAGGCGCGACATCGCCGAGCAAACCTGACCCGCGTTGAAGAAAATCCCCCAGCGCACCGAGGACACCAAACCATCCAAATCGGCATCGGGCCAGGCAATCGCGGCCGATTTTCCTCCCAGCTCCAGCACGCATGGCACGACGTTCTTGGCAGCTGCGCAAGCGATGCTCACGCCGGTTGGCACGGAGCCTGTAAAGACAATCTGATTGACATCGGAATGGGCGACAAGCGCGGCGCCTGCGTCGTGGCCAAGCCCACAGATCACATTGACCGCGCCCTTGGGCAATCCGGCATGTTCTGCGGCCTCTGCAATAAAGGCAGTTGTCAGGGGATCGAGTTCGGGCGTCTTCACCACGCACGCATTGCCGGCGGTCAAGGCGGCCGACAGCGAGCGGGCGGTCATCTCAAGCGGGTAGTTCCACGGGATGACATGCGCCGATACGCCATAAGGCTCATAGGTCGTGAAATCATAATACCGCTCGCCGAGCGGTATCGAGCGGCCCTCGATCGTCTCGGCCTGATTTCCATAATACTCAAAATATCGTGCAGCACCTTCAACTTCGAGCCGCGCCTCCCAAAGTGGCTTGCCGGATTCGCGGCAGAGCACATAGGCGATCCGCTCGATGTTGGCGAGCAGATAGTCACCCATTGCCCTGACCATTCGGCCCCGGCTTACCGGGCGCATGGCTGTGAGAGCACGGGAGTGGTGGCAGGCCCGAGCCGCTTCGACCGCCCGGTTGACGTCGCCTTGATCGGCAAGCGCTTGCTCGGCTAGCGCGACGCCCGTTGCTGGGTCGTCGACGGCGAGCCTGCCAGCGCCGCCGTCTACCCAGGCACCGTTGATGTAGTTCTGCCAATAGCTTTTGATCTCAGGCATCGACGGCATCACGCATCCATTGTTGCAGGACGCGTACCGAATGCTCGGAGTTCACGCCACATTTGGGATCAATCACCAGTGGTCCCGGATGATAGCCGCGGTTTCGCAGTCCTCGCTGGACCGCTTCGACAATATGGATGTCTTCTTCGACCGTTGTCGCGCGGTCCTGAACGGCAAGCTTTGCGACCATCTCGGAATCTGAACCGTCGACGGTATACCAGCCTCGCCAGACAACCACTTCATCGACACTCTTGACTCGCCAATGGTAGGTGTTGAGGACATTTCCCGGATAGACCTGAAATGAAAAGGTCGGCCATAGAAACCACGACGAGTATTCTCCAGCTCGCCGATTGGCATGAAGATCAATCGGGTAGCTCATTTTCTCGAGGTTCTGGCATTCGGTCGTGTGGCGTAAGCAATAGCCTTGCGGCTGGATATCGTATGTCTCAGGTTTTATAACGCCGGTCGCGAAGGTTTTGTGATTTAGCGTGCAATGATAACACTCGGAGTAATTTTCAATTGAAACTTTCCAGTTGCATTTCTCTGGAATCTCAACCCATTCAACAGGCTTGAGCTTTTCAATATGCGGCACGAACTCGCGAAGCTGTTCGCGCACTCGCGGGAACCAGTCGTCCATCGGTTTGGCGTCGGGATCGAGATTGACGAAGATGAATCCGCAAAAAAGCTCTGTTCGGACGGAACTGAGGCAAATCGCACTCCGGTCAAACCCGGGCACGGCATTGACATTTGGTGCGCCGCGCAGGTTCCCAGTAAGTTCATACGTCCAGGCGTGATAGGGACAAACCAGGAGCTTGGCGTTCCCGCTGCCTTTCACCAGCTCATGTGCGCGATGCTGGCACACATTGTAAAACGCGCGGATCTCTCCTTCTTTGTCGCGAACACAAAACAAGCTCTGGCCAGCGATCTCGAAGGTGAAAAAGTCGCCAGGTTTTTCGACAAGCGACGAATGCCCGGCGAACTGCCATGTCCTGGCAAGGAGCCCTTCCTCTTCCCTGGCGAATATCGCCGGATCGGTGTAGTAGCGCGCTTCCAAGGAACGCAGGGGAGCAGGAGGCGGCACGCTTGGCGCGTTCATTTTGTGTCTTCCTTCCAATAAATGCCGAATTCGTGGCGGCGTTGATGGAACCGCTCGATGTTGCTGATCACGTCAGGCTTTGCCTCGGCGACGACAAACGCCATTATCGTTTCGAACAACGCGGTGAGCGCCACCGTTGAGGGGAAGAACTGCGGCGTCTCGGTAGGCACCACGAAACGTCGATCGGCTCTGACAAGAATTGGCGAGGCTGGGCTATCGGAGATGCCGATCACCTCGATGCCCTGGGCACGCGCAAGCTCAACGCCTTCCACAACCTCACGCCTGTAGGGCTTGAATGTCATCGCGATCAGAAGATCACCCTTTTCCATGCGAGCCAGGTCGTCGACAGGAAGTGAGCCGTTCCTGGGAATTGCGACGATGCTGCTGCCAGCCATGCTTGCGAGATAGGCAAAATTGCTGGCGATTGCGTTGGCAAAGCCAACGCCAAGAACGTAGGTGACGCGAGCCTTGACGATCGCGTCGGCTACCTCTTTCAGTGCCGTGGCGCTCGTTTCAGAAAACAATCCCTCAATGTTTTCGATCGATGCCGACGCCATCTCAGCATAGAGGCTGGACAACTTTCCACCTTTTGACAGCGACTGCAGCCAACGTGCGCGATCAGGGAAATCTTCGCGCCCGCGGATGACCTGTTCGCGAAAGGGCTTACGGAAGTCTTCGTAGCCGTCGAAGCCCAATGCACGTGCCATTCGCACAAGCGTATTGGGCTTTACCTCTGCGCCCTGCGCCATCGTCCTGATCGAGGTGATGCTGACCAGGTTTGCATTCTCAAGAACGTGCGCAGCCGCCTTCTGCAGCTCCGGCGTGAACGTCGCAAGCCGGCTCGTCAGTTCATTTAAGACCTGGGGGGCTGAGTTCATCGATGGTACATTCATTTGCTTCCTCATTGACAGGAGTACAATCGTTCGATAGCCCTGTCAAAGGCTGTTTGTCGGAGACGAAAAAATGACTGTATCCCACGCTCGAGTGGTCATCATAGGGGGCGGCATCATGGGCTGCGGCCTCGCCTATCATCTGGCGCATGAAGGCTGGACCGATATCGTACTGCTCGAAAAATCCGAACTGACCTCCGGGTCGACGTGGCACGCGGCTGGCCAGATTACCCATTCGACCTCCAGTTTTTCGCTAGGGAAATGTGTCGGCTACAACATCGATCTCTATTCCAAAGTGCTCGAGAAGGAGACCGGCCAGTCCGTGACGTGGCACGGGTGCGGGTCGTTCAGGCTGGCCTACACTGATGATGAACTGGATTGGCTTCGCCAGACCTTGAGCGTGGGCAAAGCCCTCGGCTTCCCCATGGAGCTGGCCGGGCCGGAACAGATAAGAAAGCTTCATCCCTTCTATAACCTCGAGGGCGTCAAGGCGGCGCTCTACACGCCCGACGACGGCCACGTTGATCCGGCTGGCGCTACGACCGCACTCGCGCAGGGCGCGCGGCAGCGTGGCGCCAAGATCATCCGACAGTGCCGAGTAACGGACATAAAGCCAGGCCTGAACGGTGAGTGGCGTGTGTTCACCGAACAGGGCGAGATCATCTGCGAGCACGTTGTGAACGCCGGCGGAACCTATGCGCGACAGGTCGGCGAATGGGTCGGCCTAGACGTACCGACTACCTCGATGACACACCATTATCTGATTACCGACACCGTTCCAGAATTCCTCACGCTGGAAAAGGAACTGCCCGTCGTGCGAGATGACCGCCTGGTCTCCGGATACATCCGTATGGAGCAGAAGTCCGGCCTGATCGGCATTTACGAGAAGGCCAATCCGAACGCGGTCTGGACCGATGGCTGTCCGTGGGAAGCCGAGCATGAGCTCTTCGAGCCGGACTACGATCGCATCATGCCGTGGCTCGAGAACGCCATGGGACGCATGCCGGTCCTATCCCAGCTCGGCATCAAGCGGGCCGTCCACGGGGCTATCTCGCACCCGCCGGACGGCAACCCACTGATTGGCCCTGCACCCGGGCTCAAGAACTTCTGGCTGAATTGCGGCTGCCAGATCGGCATTGGCTGGGGGCCGGGTCTGACCCGGGAGCTGGCGCGGTGGATGGTGCATGGCGCTGCCGACATCAACATGCGCGACTACGATCCGCGTCGCTTCGGCAAGTTCGCGAACCAGGATTATCAGGTGACCAAGGCGAAAGAGGATTACCTGCTTCGCCACGAAATACCGTTCCCGCACCTAAACAGACACGCAGGTCGCCCGGTCAAGCCGAGCGCCCTTTATGACCGCCTCAAGGCCAAGGGCGCGGTGTTTGAGGAAGTGTATGGCTGGGAGCGGCCACGCTGGTTCGCAAAAGCCGGTCTCGAGCAGCGTGATTATTATTCCTTTCGTCGGCCGGCCTGGTTCTCGGCTGTGCAGCAAGAGGTTAGAGCCGTTCGTGAGCGCGCCGGCATCATGGACATCTCGGCCTTCTCGAAGGTGCAGGTTTCCGGGCCTGGGGCAGCGGCTTTCATCGATCGGCTTATTCCGAATCGGCTTCCGTCGAAGCCGGGGCGCATTGCGCTGACGCACTTGCTGCATGACAGCGGGCGCATCGAGCTGGAAACGACGGTGGTCCGTTTCACTGACGATCGTTTCTATTTCACCTGCGCGGCCTTCTTCGAACAACGCCTGCTAGACTATCTGACCTTCGCCAAAACGCCCGACGATGCCGTGAGCATCACCAACCTTTCGGATTCCTGGGGTGCTTTGGCCCTCAACGGTCCGCGCTCGCGCGAAATCCTGGAGCCAAACACCGATTCCTCTCTGACGAACGCTGCGTTTCCGTGGCTGACGGCCCAGGAGATTGTCGTGGCCGGCGAGAACGTCTGGGCGTTCCGGATGTCCTATGCGGGCGAGCTCGGCTGGGAGTTCCACGCTCCACGGGAAAGCCTGCTGGCAATTTATGATGCCTTGCATGAGGCCGGCGATCCCCTTGGCTTGGTCGACTACGGTTCGTTCGCGATGAATGTCATGCGTCTTGAAAAGATGTTTAAGGGCGCCGGCGAACTGACCAACGAAGTCACGCTGCCGGAAGCAGACGTCATGCGTTTCGTCAAGCTGGACAAGCCGGACTTCAAGGGTAAGAAGGCGACCCAGGCTGCATCGGAAAAGCCTCCCAAATGGATTTGTGCCTACCTCCAGATCGACGCCGATGCTGTTGCCGATGGGAACGGAGGGGAAGCGATTCTAAAAGATGACCGTCAAGTTGGCTCGGTCACGTCGATTGCCTACTCGCCTTCGGCAGGCAAGATCCTCGCCTTTGCATATGTGGCTCCGGAGGTTGCCGGCCCGGGCACGAAACTGGAAGTCACGATTATGGGTGAGCTCCGGAAGGCGGAGGTTTTAGCGGAGCCGGCATTCGATCCGGACAACATTCGCCCACGAACCGACGTGGAAAGCACCGGCGCAAGCAAGAAGGTTGCGGCAAATGCTTGACACCTCCGCCGAGAAGTTAAGGCCCGCCCAGAAGGATTGGGCCGACCGGGCACAGGCCGTATTGCCTGGCGGCGGATTTGGAAATTTCGATCCGTCGATCGTCATACGCGAGGGTCACGGGGCTCACGTGTGGGACGAGAACGGCAAAGAGTATGTCGACTATCTCATTGGCTCGGGACCAATGATACTGGGTCATGACAATCCAGAAGTCGTGGATGCGATCCGCGAGCAGGCCGGAAGAGGGCTCACCTTCTTCGCAAGCAACAAGCACGGGATCGAACTTGCCGAGACAATCTGCGAGGCTGTTGCCTGCGCGGAAAAGCTTCGTTTCGTCTCAACCGGCGGCGAAGCGGATATGTATGCAATGCGTCTTGCTCGGGCGCACACGGGGCGCGACAAAATCCTGAAATTCGAAGGCGGATATCACGGCATGTCTTCGGAGGCGCTTATCAGCGTGTTTCCAGACAGGCTCGAAAATTATCCCAATGGCATTCCAGATTCCGCTGGCATCCCCGAGCAAGTGCGTGACGGCGTTTTCGTTGCTCCGTTCAACGACGCCGAGTTTGTGCGACAGTTCCTTGCCGAGCATGGCTCGAAAATCGCCGGCATCATTGTTGAGCCGCTCCAGCGATTGATCCCGCCGGCGCCTGGGTTCCTTGAGATGCTGCGTGAGGAAAGCTCCAAATGGGGCATCGTCCTGATATTCGACGAAGTCGTGACGGGGTTTAGATTAGCCTACGGGGGGGCCCAGGAGCGCTACGGAGTGGTGCCGGACCTGTGCGCGTTGGGGAAGATCATTGGAGGAGGTTTGCCGCTCGCAGCCATTGCCGGCAAGTCCGACATTATGGCGCATTTCGACAAAGGTGCCGTCGGTAAGGACGGCTTCACGCTCCAAATCGGCACGCTGAGCGGTAACCCGCTCGCCGCAGTCGCCGGCCTAAAGACACTCGAGATCCTGAGGCGCCCGGAGAGCTACACGCGCCTGCGTGGGAATGGCGAAGCCGTGATGGGGATGCTCAGGGACGCATTGAGCGAAACCGGCATTGCTTATCAAATTGTTGGCGATCCAGTCCTTTTTGACGTCGTGTTCACCGGGCACACAGTCCGATCCTATCAAGACGTGACCAAAGGCGATGCTGCTCTGGCGGGAAAGTTCAATGCGACCCTGCGTGAGCGCGGCATCTTCAAATCAACGGGTAAGATCTATTCTTCGCTGGCCCTCACCGACGCGGACCTTTCGTGGACGAAGGAAGCGATCACCCACGCTGCCAAGCAACTGCTCGCCAACTGAACTCAAACGCCTCCAAGGAAACCGATGCAGGACGATGTCGTCATAGTGGGCGGCGGCCAGGCCGCGTTGTCGTGCGCCGTGCGTCTTCGCGAGGCGGGGTATTCAGGTCCCGTTACAATTGTGGGCGACGAGCCTTGGCTGCCATACCAGCGGCCGCCACTGTCCAAGGCCTATTTGCTTGGTCAGACCACGGCCGATCGGCTGCAATTTCGCCCGAGGGAATTCTACGAGAAGGTGGGCATCGACCTGCAAGTTGGACAGCGTGTCATCAAGATTAATCCCGCCGAGCGTCTCGTCACGCTGGAGAACGGCAAGAACATCCCTTTTGGCAAACTTGTTTTGGCTACCGGTTCGCGGGCCCGCGCTTTACCAGAGACCATGACACGGGGCCTAGACGGCGTCTTCACGCTGAGAGGCGTCACAGATGCCGATCATCTTTGCGAAGCTCTGGTCGCGGCGAAGCACATCTTGGTCATTGGCGGTGGTTATGTTGGCCTGGAGGTTGCATCGATCGCTGCCAGAATGGGGAAAAAAGTCACCGTCATCGAAATGGCGGGCCGCGTTCTCAACCGTGTTGCGGGCGTTCCGACCGCCCTTGCGGTCAGCGAACTGCACCGCCGAAATGGTGTGAATCTCGTCACCAACGCGACATTGCAGGGCTTCTTGAATGATGGTGGCCGAGTGGCAGGTGTCTCGTTAACCAACGGCACCAAGGTCGAGGCAGACATGGTGCTCGTTGCTATCGGAGGGGTCGCGAACGCGGAGGTTGCGGCCGATGCTGGCCTCGTCGCTGCGAATGGCATCATGGTCGATGGTTTTTGCCAGACGTCTGCGCCGGACATCTATGCAGCCGGGGACTGCGCGGTCTTTCCCTTCTATGGTCGCTCGATCCGACTGGAATCCGTGCAGAATGCCGTCGAGCAAGGCGTTGCCGTCGCAAACTCCATTTTGGGCAAGCCGGTCAGCTACGACCCGGTCCCTTGGTTCTGGAGCGATCAGTACGACACCAAACTGCAGACTGCAGGGCTTCCGCTCGAGTATGACGAAATCGTCTCGCTCGGCAGCGGGGAGGGGAGCGGTTCTGCCTTTTGGTATTTCCGCGACGGTTTTGCGGTGGCCGTCGACACGATGAATGACGCAAAGACCCACATGGCCGCCAGGCGAATTTTTGGAGCGCGTGTAAAACTACAGCGCGAGCTGCTCCTGGAACCAGAGTTTGACCTTCTGCAGTACGCCAGAGTCGCGGGAGCCGCGTCATCTTGATGCGAGATGGACTGGCTGTGTCATCACATCTGGAAGGCAACTGTGAGCGGAGGCGCGGCCGCGCAGAGAGACAGCAGAAGGGGACCCAAATGCGTAAGTTTCTACAGCAGCTGCGTAGCCTGATTCTAAACTCAATGGATGATTTCTCGGAGGATCATGCTCTCATGACGGTATCGGGTTGTGGAATGATTTGCTTTGATGTCAGCGATGGCCGAACGGTACTGGCACCCATACCAATGCAGTCGAACTGCTACCGGACCCCTAGCTTGGTGTGGCGGTCTGTCGTTCGCTTTTCAGAAGGCTGAACCTGCGAGAGCGTCAACTGCCTTGAGCGGGACAAGATGACAGGATCGCTTTGATGGATTCAGTATTTGTCATTGTCTTGGGTCCATCGCAAACCAACCGCTCTCCGCGCGGCAGGACGTCGCGATTGGCTGTGCGCGAAAGCTGCCGAGGAGTTATAACTTCTTCTAGGCACCTGTAATGCCCTGATCTTGCCATTCACCATAGGCATGTGCGCCAAAGAGAATCTTCGCGACGTGTATACGAAAAGAGAGGCTCGGCCCAAATGAGCAGGGTGGTGCGCGCGGACGCGGCTTCCGTTTCGTCGGCGACCTTCGCGCCGCTTGAGAACCCCATTTTTCGGACGATCTGGCTTGCCGCACAGGTGTCCAGCCTGGGCTGGCTGATGCAGACCGTTGCGACCAGTTGGCTGATGGCGACCATCTCGACCTCAGACGTGATGGTTGCCCTGGTTCAGACTTCCACGACGCTTCCTATTTTCATTCTGTCGATCTTCGCCGGGGCCATCGCCGACAATTTCAGCCGTCGCAAGGTGATGGCCCTCGGCTGGTGCCTTATAGCGTTGTCGTCGACGATGCTCACGGCTCTTGTGGGGCTTGGCTTTTACAATCCGTGGATAATCCTTGCATTTAGCTGTTTGGCTGGATGTGGCGCCGCCTTTACTGATCCGGCCTGGCACGCCTCGGTCGGCGACATTCTGCGCAAGCGCGAAGTTCCGGCTGCGGTCACGCTGATCTCGGTCGGCTACAATGCCGTGCGAAGCATCGGGCCGGCGCTCGGCGGCATCATTGTTGCCTCGTTTGGACCACTGACGGCGTTCGCCGTGGCGACGCTGACCTACTTGGCGATCCTGTGGGCCATAGGGAGCCGTGAATGGAGTGGTAGCCCTTCGCCTCTTCCTCGTGAGTCGCTGACCACCGCCATTCATGACGGAGCGCGCTTTACTGCGCTTTCGTCGGAGATCAAGGCCGCAATCGCGCGCGGAACGCTTTTTGGCCTGACAAGCATCTCGATCCTGGCACTGCTGCCGCTGGTCGCCCGCGATCAGTTGGGGGGAGGCCCGATCGCTTATGGCATTCTTATGGCCGGCTTTGGGGCGGGCGCCTTGTGCGCCGGCATCTCTAACAACGTGCTTCGACGGTCGCTGTCACAGGAGCGGCTGACAACACTGGCGTGCGTCTCCTGCGCGGCGTGCTGCCTGGCGCTTGCATTCACGCCCTCGCTGGCGGTAGCGGCACTCGCCTTGACGTTCGGTGGCGCGGGCTGGGTTGTCACCTGGACGGGGCTGGACGTCAGCGTGCAATTGTCGAGTCCACGCTGGGTCGTCGGTCGCACGCTGTCGATCTACTCTGCCCTCTCGTCGGGCGGCATCGCGGCCGGCAGCTGGCTGTGGGGCATGGTAGCCGAGACCTATTCGCTCACCTTGGCGCTGGAAAGCTCCGCTGGCGCTCTCCTGCTGGTTGCTGCCACCGGTCTCCTGCTGCCAATCCGGCAATGGAAAGAAACCGACCAGGATCCATTTGGCTTTGAAACGCCGCAGCTCGCCCTAGACCTGAAGTCAAGAAGCGGCCCGATCCTCGTTAAGATCGAGTACTCGATACCGGAGGCGAATGTCGAAGCCTTCCTGGACCTGATGCGGGAACGCCGCCGGGTGCAAAGCGGCGTGGGCGCCCGGCACTGGAATCTCCAGCGCGATCTGCAGGAGCCGTTGCTTTGGACAGAGACATTCCGCACCCCGACCTGGATGGATTACCTTCGCCTCAACCATCGCCTCACCGCGGCGGACAAAGAACTGGATCAGAATCTGCTCGAACTGCATGTGGGAGAGGGGCCACCTCGCACCAGGCTTTCGATTGAGCGTCCAACCGGAGCAAATCGAAGGCGTCATGATTCAACTGGCTTCTTTTTGCGGCGTTGATCGCGTCGCAGTTTAGCTACACACGGGGCGGGATGATGACCCAAGCTGAGCTCCTTTTGATAGGCAGGTCCGAACATTGCGCTAGAAATGGGCAGTTCCGGACAGTTTTGTATTGATCTCAACGCACTGGCCGGTCCAATAGCCGAATTGCAGCGGAGTGGCGACGACGACGCGAACGGTGGTCGTGCTGTTTCGACGTATCCAATGTCTGCCTCGTTTAGACCGACGCCCACTGGTCGCCGTTCTCGACGCCTCACCGACTTCAGTGCCGCAAATTGCCTTAACGCCCGACCATACCGTTTACGTCGTCGCCTTACCGACTTCGGTCAGAAAAGCTCTCTGAATTTGCGCCCATTGTTACGACCATGCTGATAGTCTAGCTGATCAAAGCAGGATCAAATGGGCAATTTGTCAGGTTTTCAAATCCACTTTCTGTTATGAGGACCTGCTCCTCCAGCTTGACGCCTTCCCGTCCACCAACGGCGCCAATATAGGCCTCCACACAGAGGGTCATCCCTGGTTGAAGTGAGTAGTCAAATGCACCGGGTATGAAGTCCTCGGGATATAAAATCGCGGGATACTCATCACACAATCCGATGCCATGCATCATCACGCCATATCGCTGGTCGACGAACTCCGGAGGGAGTTTATGGCTACGTTCCATGAGCTCAGTGAACGAGACGCCAGGCTTCAGCATGGCCATATTCGTCATTACGTGCTCATAAGCGATAGCGTGCAACTTTCGCTGTTCCTCGGTGGGCCGGCCGTCCCCACAGTACCAGGTGCGAGAGAAATCCGCACACATCCCATAGGGACCGACCATGTCCGTATCGAACGCAACGAGATCCCCTGAAACAATTCGCCGGGGCCCCGCCTCATGCATCCATGGATTCGTACGCGGGCCCGACGTCAAAATGCGTGTTTCGATCCACTCGCCTCCACGGGCGATGTTCTCGGCATGAAGAACTGACCACAACTCAGTCTCAGCGATGCCTGGCCGCAAGCGCTCACGCATCTTGGCTACAGCTATTTCGCAGGTGGCGAGGGAACACCGCATCGCATTGATTTCGTCGACCCCCTTGATGGCACGGGCGTGTTCCATCATTTGCATGCCGTTGCAAACCTCGATGCCCAATTTATCGAGCGCGCGCAGTCCGGGAATTTCAATCTTGTCGATCGCGAGCCGCCTGTTACTGCCCCCGGCACGTCGCAGGAGCTCGTCGATCTGCGCCGCGAACCCTTCGGCAATTGCTTGCTCCTCATCTCCTGCCACAAAGTAATAAAATCCTGCCCCGCCATCCCGAATTTCGTTGATTAGGGGAAGGTGTGTCGAAAGGTGGCTGCATCGATGGAAATCCCAAAGAACAACATGCCCGTCTGCCGCAATGAACACTGCTCGCGATGGGTTGTGCATGGTCCAGATATGCATGTTCGAAGAATCCGACGCATACCTTATATTCAAGGGGTCAAAGCAAAGTACGCCTGCATAGTCCCTTTGCCGGAGTTGTTGCACGATACGGTCAAGCCGCGTTCCGCGCATGCGTTCGAGGTTCGGGGTTGTCAGGCCAAGAGCGGCCCACTCGGCGAACGCTACATCCGTAGGTCCAATCTCAGCTCGATCGTTGTCATCAACGCTTCCATCGGGCTTCAACCCTGTCCCGCCACGCGTCGGATCGATCTTGTGGTTAGCGATTGAGAACGAGGACATTCAGGCTTTCCAGGAGAGTGATGAGAGGGAGGATCTAGGCCCAGATTGATAGGATCCGACAGGCGGAAAAAATAGCGGCAGACATAAAGCCTATTCATCCGGTGCTAGGGTTTCCGTCAAATTCTTGGTGGCTCGTTCAGCTCCGGCAGCCACTAGGATTCAAGCCAAATGCATTCCGGAAACATTTTGAGAAATGTGAGGCAGATGCGAAGCCACAGGCGATTGCGATCTCGACAACCTGCAACTCCGTTTGTTCGATTAGCCTCTTCGCGCGTGCTAATCTTAGATGAAGATAGTATCGCATCGGCGATGAGGAGACCGATCGATGGAAAAGCCGCTCGATCTGACGTTGTGACAGGCCGACGCATTTCGCGATGTCGCGCAATGGCAGAGGATCCTCGATATGCTCTTCCATGATCCGGATAACCTCGGCGATCGGCTTGAGAATACCTGTGCCATTCGCATGGTTCGTCCCGTGGCTCGTCCATTGTCTGTCAGAAGCTGAGCGCCAATGTCCGGCAGTCGTGTGCCGGCATACAGCCAAAGCGGTCTCTCTCCCGAGACGTTCTGCGATCAGTTCCATCACAAGATCGAAGGACGCGAATTCCCCAGCGCAGGTTACCAGGCGCGTATCTCGCACAAACAGTGTGTCGTTCACATCGATGCGAACAAACGCCTCGGAAAGCGCGGCTCGCTTGTCCCAGTGAATTGTGCATGTGGTATCGTCGAGCAATCCCGTCTCCGCGAGAAGCCAGGTTGCGGTGCCCAGAGCTACGATCGGAATTCCCTGCCTATTGCAAAGGCGAAGTGTTTTGCTGAGGGATGCTGATGTCTGGTTCTCGACGTGATCTCCGGCGCAGACAATCACCATGCTTGGCCCGTCGAGCGCCTGAATGCATTTGCCCAGGCTGGCGAAATCGGCGCCAACCGACAGGTTGAAGCCACTTGCGCACTCCACCGGCCGGCCATCAGCACTAGCGACCGTCCATGCGAAGGACGGTCGGCCAGAGACTGAATTGGCTAGCCGCAGAGGATCCACGAAGGATGAAAGGCTAAGCTGTGAAAAACCGGGCAATATCAGGATGACTAGTCGAAATATGCTTTCCCCAGTGTCGATAACGGGTCGGCGATGAGGCCTCACAATCCGCGAACGCTCTCCAGCTGAAAACGGGGCATTCATGAGCAAATCTCTCTCGTTCGCGAGTGATTAACCGCGGACGTTGTGCTTGCGCTTCATAAAGTCCTTTGCCGTCTCGACAGCCACCGCGGCGTCGCGGCAATAGGCGTCGGCGCCGACGGCCTTGCCGAATTCCTCGTTGAGCGGCGCACCGCCGACCAGCACGACATAATCGTCCCGGATGCCCTTTTCCTTCATCGTGTCGATGACGACCTTCATATAGGGCATGGTCGTAGTGAGCAGCGCCGACATGCCGATAATGTCGGGCTGGTGCTCCTCGATCGCAGCCATGTATTTTTCGACCGCATTGTTGATGCCGAGGTCGATGACGTCGAAGCCAGCACCCTCCATCATCATGCCGACGAGGTTCTTGCCTATGTCATGGATGTCGCCCTTGACGGTGCCGATGACCATCTTGCCCTGCTTGGGCGCGCCGGTGGCGGCGAGCAGCGGGCGCAGGATGAACATGCCGGCCTTCATAGCATTGGCCGACAACAGCACTTCGGGCACGAACAGGATGCCGTCGCGAAAATCCTCGCCGACGATACGCATGCCTTCGACCAGCGCCTCGGTCAGCACCGTGTAAGGCACCCAGCCGCGCTCGAGAAGGATATGCGTTCCTTGCTCGATCTCTTCCTTCAACCCGTCATAGAGGTCGTCGTGCATCTGCTGCACCAACTCGTCATCGGAAAGCTCGGAAAGAACGATCTCGTCGTCGGACATAGTGAATTGCCTCGCAATGTGTGAATTACAAAAAATCGGTACCCTTCCGCGTTGAAGAAAGGGTACCGATCAGGCTTCCGGCTCAGCCTTGGGAGTTCGTCAGGCTGCCAGCCAGACTTTTTGCAGATCCATCTGGAAAGTCTGGTGGATCGCGTAATTCTGGACCTTCTTGCCCATATGGCCGTAGAGGCTTTGCCAGAACGGTTGGATGATGACACCGGAATCCTGCATGATGGTTTCGAGTTCCTTCATGAGTTCTCTCCGCTTGGCGGGATCACTTACCGAGAAGGCCTTCTTCAGTTTTGCGTCGAAGTCGGGATTGGAATAGGCCGTCTCGTTCCATGCCTCGCCGGTCCGGTAAGCCAGCGCAAGCACCTGAACGCCGAGCGGCCGCATGTACCAGACCGTCAGCGAATAAGGGTACTTCGACCAGTCGTTCCAGAAGGTCGAGCCCGGCAGGACGGTGCGCTTCACCTTGAAACCGGCCTCACGCAATTGAGCCGCGATCGCGTCACCGGTATTCTTCTGCCAGTCCTCGTCGATCGAGATCAGCTCATGCTCGAAGTCGGCATGTCCGGCCTCAGCCATCAGTTTCTTCGCGCCCTCGAGGTCACGGGTCTTCTTGGGCAGCGCATAATACTCCGGATGGATTGGGCTGACGTGATGATTTTCGCCGACTGTGCCACGTCCGGCGTATCCGAGCTGCAGGACAGCATTGTTGTCGACCGCCATTTGCAAGGCATTTCTGACCTTCTTGTCGTCGTATGGCTTGTTGGCGGTGTTCGTCCGGCATACCAGTGTCGTTGCGGTGGCGACCTCCGACTTGACGACATTCATCTTGTTCAAAATGTCAACGAAATCCGCCGGCGTTTCGAGATTGACATCGATTTCCCCGGAATCGAATGCGGAAACCGTGGCCTGGAAGTCGGTGCCGTAGTCTATGAACTGAACACCATCAAGCAGGGCTTCGCCTCCCCACCATTTGCCGTTTCCACGGCGCTTGACTTCAGCCTTGCTGCCGACCGAGTACGAAACCAGCTCGAACGCCCCCGTTCCGATCGGCTTTGCCACTGGGTCGGCACCCGTCGAATCGAAGCTGTGATGCACGACCAGGCCGGGGTAGTCGGTGAAGTTGGCTATGATCGCGATGTCCGGTTCGCTGAGCTTTAGCTTGACCGTATGATCGTCGACCTTGACGATCGCACCGTCTCGAGCCTTACCAGATTTGGTGTCGATCAGACCACCGACGCGAGCCGCCATCGAGTTTCCGGAAACGCCCTTGTCGCACCAGCGCGTAAGGTTGAAAATCACATCGTCCGCGTTGAACGCGTCGCCATTATTCCAGGTTACACCCTTACGCACATGGAAAACGTATTCCGTTGCGTCCTCGTTGACCTCCCAGCTCTCAAGCAGAACTGGTTCGAATGTGAATTCATGCGTGTAACGGACCAGAGGCTCCAGCCAGCAACGCGAGATGTTGGCCAGTTCGACCCAGTCATAGGTGCGCGGATCTTTCTGCGCCTTGACAGGCATCGACACGCGCAGCGTGCCGCCCTTGGTAGGCTCCGCGGCGTAAGCAGCCTTGGGTAGCGTCACGCCGATCAGGCCATAAGCCATCGCGGCAGAGGCGCCGAAGGTGCTTGCAAGCGCCAGGAATTCGCGCCGATCCATCCTGCCGGCCTTCACCTCGTTCGCCATCGTCGCGACCGAAGCGGGGACACTATCCCCGTTGCTTCTGAAAAATCCCATTTCCTGCTCCCTTTGTTATGTTCCCAATTGATTTTCGGAGGCTAGGCGATGCTTGGAGAAATTTCCTCCTGGCGCTTCGCCACAAAGGCGTCGAGCTCCTCGCGCACGGCCGGGTCCATGGAGGGTTGTTCGTAACTGGCGATGATCGTCTTCGCCTTTTCCCGACAACGTTGCGCCATGTCCTGCGACCCCTTCACTTTCCACTGTTCGTAGCTGAGGTAGTCCAGGATCTCGGGTGCGATAAAGGCGTCCTTGAAGCGTTTGAGGGTGAAGGCGTCGCCGAGATAGTGCCCACCCGGACCGATGCGCCGAACCGCTTCAAGAGCATCATCAAAATGATCGAAATTTATCCCCCGAGCGTATTTCTCCATCAGAAGGTTCTGTTCAGCATCGGCGACGAACTTGGCCATACAGCAGACGAGGCCGGCTTCATCCCAGCCGCCCGCATGCATCATCAAGTTTGCGTTGGCGCTGGCGCCCGACATGTAAGCAACCGCCGATTCGTAGCCGGACTGAGCATCGAAGGTCTTGGCGGACGATTGAGAAGCGGTGGTCCGCCACGGTATCCCGTATCGTCTGGCAAGTTGGCCGATAACCGCGTTGATGAGCGTAACCTCCGGCATCCCGGACATCGGCGCGCCGCTGCGCATCGACACCGAGACCGAGTATTGGCCGTAGATCATATTCGCCCCAGGCCTGACCAACTGGGTGTAAGCAAGGGCGGCGAGCGCCTCTGCATTCAGTTGGGCAATCGTCGCTGGGATGTCGGCCGGAGTGTTGGCGGCCCCGAGCACGAACGGGGAGAGCAGCACCACCTGGTTTGCCTCGACGAATGCGCGAAGTCCTTCGAGCATAGTGGCGTCCCAGACAAGTGGCGAGTTTCCCGACACGTGTCCCATCATCACCGCATTCTGGTCCATAAACGCTTTGCCGTGGACGATCTGCCCCATGGCAATGGAGTCTTCGGCACGCTGCTGCCCGGTCGTGAGACCGAAGAACGGCATGTTGGTCTCAACGAGACTCGAGTGATTGATGTGCAAGTGCCGCCACGGCACCGCAATATCGGTTGGCTCACAGGTGAAGCCGCCCGCGATATGAAATCCGGGCAGCATTTGCGTTAGCCGGTTCATATTTCGCAGATCCCCGATCGTCGAGGCGCGGCGTACGCCCTGCAGGTCGCGGACATTCGGCGCACCCTGCATCGCCCCGAATGTCATCGTATCGAGCGCGATCTCGAAACGCTGCGATTGGTCGCGTGACGTCATTTCGAAACTTGAAGGAGCCTTCGAGATAAGATCCATGACCATCTCGCCTTCAAGGCGAACGCGGTGATCGCGGACATCGGCGCCAGCCTCTTTCCACTGCCTGATGGCGGTCTCGTCCCGGAATTCGATTCCGATTTCGCGCAGGATTGCCAGAGACGCTTGGTGGATGCGCTCTAACTGCACAGCGGTCACCGCTTCAACGGGACGGATCCCGTACCTGATGGTCGAAACCCGGGGCCGCCTCTCTGCTTCACGGGTGGCCACGACCGATGCACGTCCACCTCGGCGTCGGCTTAGGGGAGCATCAGTGTCCATTGTTCGGCCTTCCCAAATGCGGGCAACGCTCCGCGCCACAAACCGGCCATCGTCGCTGCATCCAAGGCGCGAGATGACACGCTCGTGATGATATTGCGACGGGAGAGTTCTGAGAATGAGCAAAAGTTTTCGCTGGTCTTCAATCCAGTTTATACCTGAGCATCTTTAAGGCGCTCACCGTCAGCGCCGATCGTTCGCTTGACGGCCCCGTCGTGCAAGCTAGGCGTTGTTAGGACCGGATTTCACTCGTCTGCTCAAGAAACCAGTCCACCAGAAGCTTGCTCCTCTTGTTTCTGGCAGGATCCTCGCTGGTCAGCAGGAAGAAAGCTCGATCTGTCTTGACCTCGACCGGGACCGGTCGGATGAGAAGCCGATTTTTCAATAGGTGTTGTGCCGTGAGGGACCATCCCAACGAGATGCCTTCGCCAGCAAGAGCTGCCTGGAGGGTCAGTTGGTAGTCATTGAAGACGATGTCTGTTTTGATTTCAGTGGGATCGCCCCCCGCCAGCTCAACCCACTCTGGCCAACCCATCCTCTTGCGGAAAGCATCGGACGAGTGGATCAGCTGATGTTGGAGGAGATCATCGACCGACTGAGGGGAGGGATGGGACAAAAGATAGGCAGGTGAGCAGACTGGAAAGACGATTTCATCACAAACAAACCAGCTGTTTGCCCTGCTGAAATCCCGCGGCCGCACCCAAACCGTCACGTCAACTTCATGATCGGGTTCGGCGTCCCGGTCCGTGGCGACAACTTTGATCTTAACGTCTGGGTGCTCCTGTTGAAAGTGATACAGCTGCGGCGCAAGCCAATGGGCCGCCAAGGAAGTGGACGCCGCGAACGTGACATACTTCGTCCCGCGATCGGAGATGACCTCGAGCCTCTGCTCTAGCCGGCGGAAACTCGTTCGCACTTCGTCATAGAGCTGGCGTCCGGCTTCGGTCAGCTGAACTCCACGATTGTCGCGGGCGAACAGGAGGATCCCACAATGCTTTTCGAACATCTTGATGGAATGTGAGACGCTTGGCTGCGTCACGTTCAATTCCCGGGCTGCGCTCTTGAAACTGAGCGTACGAGCGGCCGCTTCGAAGACGAAGAGCGAATGCGTCGAGGGAACCAGACTGCGAAGCGTGGACATGAAGCAGCTCTATATCAGCCGCGATCTTTTCCGTCTACCAGCCTCCTCTCTGATGGTCTATTCGAGCACTGAGACAACACGAGCGTGACCGTCACAGGTCACCATCACAGAGCGAGTTGGCAGTGAGTTCGAGCGACCAGAATTTGGGAAAGCGGATACCCGTCGAGCCGCCGCATCCGGAGCCTACTCGGTCAGGCTGGTATATAGCTTCCGGACCAGAATTGCCCCTGGTTCCGCAGGCAGGTGATCGAGCCTGTGATTGCTTGGTGATTGGCGGCGGCTGGATGGGGCTGCACGCAGCGCGTCGATATGCAGAACTCAATCCAGATAGCTCCGTGGTTCTGGTGGACGCCGGTCGCATCGGAGATAATGCATCCGGCCGATGCATGGGCTTCGTGATCGATCTGGCTCATAACCCCCGCAAACAGGACTTTGTCGAAGACATCAGGGGCAACAAGGAGGAGTTGTTCGTCAACCTTGACGGGATCGCCTACATCCGCAGCGCGGTTGAAGAACAAGGGGTCGATTGTGACTGGGATCCGCAGGGCAAATATCATAGTGCTGCCACCCCGCACGGTGCTGAAGATTTGAAGCGCTTTTCCGAGGCGCTGGACAAGCTAGGACAGAATTACAGCTGGGTTGAGCGCGAGGAGATCCGTTCCCTTACCGGGAGCAACCATTATATTCGGGCTTTGCATCATCCTGGCACTATCCTGTTACAACCCGCAAAGTACCTCAAGGATGCCGTCAGGCGCCTGCCTTCGAATGTGGTGGTTCATGAAAATACGCCGATAACCTCGGTTCAATTCGGCGCTCCCAAGCATGTCTGCGAGACCCCCACGGGGACGCTGCGTCCGTCCAAGGTCATAATCTGTGCCTCTGGTTATCTGACAAGATTTGGCTTTTTCGAAAATCGTGCAATCCCGCTCTATACGTTCGCGAGCATGACGCGGCAGCTGACAGAAAATGAGCTATCACGCGCCGGCAGCAAAGCGGCTTATGGGCTCATTCCGGCAAACAGCTTTGGCACGACGGTCCGACGTACGGTCGATAACCGTCTATTTCTCCGCAACGTCTACGCCTATGCCAGAGACTTCAAGACCACCCGACAGGACGTGATGAAGGCACGACGGGAGCAACAGATCGCATTCGATCGTAGATGGCCTGAACTATCACCGATTGGCTTCGAAGCCAGCTGGGGCGGTCTCCTGACCCTTGCTCAAAACGGTGGGATGGTTTTTGGCGAACTTGACCGGAATGTTTACGGGGCTGCTTTCTGCAACGGCACCGGTGTTGCGCGAGGGGCCGCCTTCGGCAAAGCTATCGCGGAAATGGCCTCGCTGCGAACGTCGCCCGTTATCGATATTTTGAAGACGCGGGCCAGCCCGAGCAAGCCCTACCCAAAGCCGGTGACCGCTATGGGAGTTCGTATTGTAACCGCATTCCGCTTCAGACAAGCCGGTGCTGAAGTCTAACGCTGGAGGGAGTAGTCATGGCGGATCTGAAGGGTATCAACCTCGCGATGCAAACGCCATTCGATGGAAATGGCGTGATCGACTTCGCTGTATTTGAGAAGCTTATCGATCAGTACGTTGAAGCTGGTGTTCATGGCTTGGTTCTTGGTGCTGGAACCGGCCAGCATCCGTACCTGACGGAAGTCGAATGCAATCGCCTGTACGAGGTGGGCGCAAAACGGATCGCGGGGCGATGCAACGTCATCTGCCAGACGTCTGCCCTCAACATGGATGAAGTGATACGGCGCTCGCAGCACGCCGAGTCAGTTGGCGCACAGGCTTTGATGATTTTGCCTCCTTACTTCGAGGGCCCGAGCGATGATGATGGCATCTTCGAATTTTACAGGGCGGTCGATGCAGTCGTAGGCACGGACATCGTCGGATACAACATACCCCAGGCCACGGGCATTTCCGTGTCACCGCAGTTGCTTGAGCGACTTTTTCAGCTGAAAAACTTTAACTACATCAAGGATAGCGCCGGCGATTTTACCGTCCATCAGGAGTTTCTCCAAAAAAGCGGGACTGTTCTAAACGGTGCCGACCCCACGACGGTATATGCTCTCATGGCTGGAGCTCGCGGCGTGATTTGGGGTGCCGCAAACTACATGCCGACCGAAGCTGTTGAACTTTATGATCTCGTCATTGGCGGCAAGTACGAGCAAGCCTTGGCTTTGTGGCAGCGCATGCTGCCGTCGATTCTCTTTATATGGCGCGCGCCCTACACGCCTTCCGTTCTTCGCGCCGCTCAATTGCGTGGCTATGGAACGGGTAACGTACGTCGTCCGCTAAGGAAGCTCTCGGCAGACCAGGATGCTCTTCTGCGGAAATCCCTTGAGGGCTTGGGCAGCTAAGAGGTCAACCAGCATTGCGTCAGTGAGGCCCGCGTGAAAATTGTCCATATAGGCGCCAGCGGCGTGATTGGCAGGGCCGTTGCCGCGGAACTTGGCACCCGGCACGAGGTAATCGCGGTTAATCGAGGCTCCGGCGACTATCAGGTCGATATTGCAGACCCTTCGTCAATCGCGCGGCTGTTTAACCAAACCGGTCACTTCGACGCCCTGATTTGCACAGCTGGTGCGGTCCACTTTGCGACCCTTCAAGAGTTCTCGGTCGAGCAATATTCGATCGGGTTGAAAAGCAAGCTTATGGGACAGGTCAATCTCGTCAGGTCCGGACGGAAGTACCTTCGTGACGGTGGTTCGTTCACCCTGACGTCCGGTCCTACCAATGAAGATCCAATTCCGCTTGGTACATCTTCTGCCATGGTCAACGGAGCCCTTGAAGGGTTCGTTCGCAGTGCTGCGATCGAGCTCCAGAGCGACCGCAGGATCAACTTGGTAAGTCCCACGATGCTGCAGGAATCAACGGCTCTTTACGGGCCGTTCTTTGTGGGCACCAAACCGGTGGCAACGCCAGAGGTGGTGCTTGCATACGTGAAAAGTGTCGAGGGGCGGCAGACCGGATGCGTCTACCGTGTCGGATGGTCGCGGGAGCGATGACGGTGACGAATCGAATCCAAGGGGATCGCAGAGGTTCTGAGGCAGGCCGATGAAAAGGTTTCAAGATAAGGTCGCCCTGGTGACGGGCGGGCGAAGCGGTATCGGCTTCGCAATAGCGCATCGCCTTCGAGAAGAGGGGGCTCGCGTTTTTACCGCGCAACGCGGTGAGGATCGGGAATTCGAAGCCATCAGCGTTGATTTCGCGGTTCCGGAAAGGGCGGGCCACCTCATAGACACAGTGGTGGAGAGGGCCGGGCGGCTCGACGTTCTGGTCAACAATGCGGGGGTCATGCAAGAGGCACTGGTCGAAGAGATGAGGATGGCCGATTGGGAGCGAACCATCGCTGTCAATCTGACCACGCCATTTGCGCTTATCAAATCAGCGATGCCCCATCTGCGGGCGACAGCCGGCACGATTGTGAATGTTGGATCCATCGAGGGACTGGGGTCCAACCCGAAACACGCGGCCTATTGCGCGTCAAAGGCGGGTCTGCACGGCCTGACCCGCGCAGTAGCGATTGACCACAGCCGCGAAGGGGTGCGCTGCAACGCGGTCGCGCCCGGTTGGATCGACACCGCCTTGAACGTGGAGTTCATTGAAAATCTGCCGGATCCCAAGTCATTCCGGGAACGAGTAGGCACCATCCATCCCGTAGGGCGAACAGGGGAGCCGGAGGAAGTGGCGAGCTTGGTTGCCTGGCTGGCCTCCGCCGAAGCGTCCTTTGTCACGGGCCAAGTCTGGACGATAGACGGGGGCCGAATGGCGAAGCTTAGCCTTCCTTGAGCCGACGGCGGCCTTCCCGGCCCAGTAGTTTGGAAGGCGTGGAGGCCGTCTTTTGGAAACCAAGCTTTAAGCAGAAGTCCAAACCTTACAAGACCAAAGGAGCTAACAACATGTCATTGAACACTGCTCTTGACGAGCGTCGCAGAGCCGCGGTTTCCGCGGGCGCCTCTATGTCATTTCCAATTTACGTGGACCGGGCTCAAAACGCGGAACTCTGGGACGTAGAGGGACGGCGATACATTGATTTTGTAGGTGGAATGGGCGCGCTTGCGGTCGGGCACTCAAACCCGGACGTAACTGCCGCGATAGAGGCCCAGCTGAAAAGGTTCAGCCATACTTTCTTTGGAACAGCTCCTTATGAGAGCTATGTCGAGCTTGCGGAGCGTCTCAACAAGCGCTGCAAGGTTGGCGGACCGGCCAAGACCTTGCTCCTCACGACAGGGGCTGAGGCGGTGGAAAATGCGGTCAAGATTTCGCGCGCTTACACAAAGCGCCGCGGAATCATTGTGTTTGGCGGCGCATTTCACGGCCGCACGCTCCTGACCATGGCGATGACAGGTAAGGTCAACCCTTACAAACAGTCTTTCGGCCCGTTCCCGGGGAGCATATATCGCGCACCGTACCCGGATCTGTATCGAGGCGTTAGCGTCGAGCACTGCCTTTCGGCCCTCGAAACGCTGTTTGAAACCGAAATAGAGCCCAGCGCGGTGGCAGCAATTGTCATCGAGCCGCTTATCGGCGAAGGCGGCTACATTCCGTCACCTGTCGAATTCATGGTCGGTATCCGGCGCCTCTGCGACCGCCATGGCATTGTCCTTGTAGCCGACGAAGTTCAGTGCGGCATGGGGCGAAGCGGCCGTCTGTTTGCAATCGAACACACCGGCGTTGAACCCGACCTGATCCTGACGGCCAAGAGTTTGGCGGCAGGAATTCCGCTTGCCGCAGTGGTCGGCAAAGCAGAGATCATGGATAGCGTCGGCGTCGGCGGCTTGGGCGGGACCTATGCGGGGAACCCGCTGGCATGTGCGGCAGCATTGGCGGTCCTGGACGTGATCGACAGGGACAACCTGCTCAATCGTGCCCAGGAGGTTGGGGACCGTCTTAAGGCTGGCTTGCAGCGAATTCAAAAAAAGAGAAATCGCTCGCCGATCGGCGATATCCGTGGGCTCGGGGCAATGATTGGTGTCGAACTGGTCGAGGATGAAGAGACCCGCAAGCCTGCGCGTTCCCTCACGGCCAAGGTGATCGAGGAGGCCGCTGACCGCGGGTTGCTGCTGGCTTCGGCCGGTAGGCACTTCAACGTGATCCGCTTCCTTGTCCCATTGACGATATCGGACGCAGTCATCGACGAATCCCTGCAGATCATCGAGGATGCTATCAATGCCGCGGTGGATGGCGAGGTCGTAAGCTCTCCCTTGGCTCAGGCTGTGTGAGCAAGACCCATGCACGCAGAAACCCCGTCAGAGCAACTCGAATTGGCAGCTGAGTTCCGTCGCGCACCGTTCGGGCATCACAGCCCGAACCTGCAGAAGCTTCTCCGAACCTTCAGGAGCCTTCCGGTCGCTGGGAAACATGCCTTGCTCACCATTCAGCCGAACCGGAGTTGGATGCTGGCAACTCTGACGGGGATTCCAGGCAGTGCCCTAAAAAGGCATGAGGAGGTGATCTTTGAAAACCTGGCCGACGCGGAGTGGTACGTGTTCCGCAAACGTTGGCGACAGCATTTTGGAACGGATTTACCTGACGGAGATCGCTCGTGAGGACGCTCGCTGGTTACGCCAACGTCTTGAGTGCTAAGCCCGGTGACACCATCGAATTCAAGATCAGTTCGATAGGAGAAGCAGATCGGTTTTCTGCCAGGCTGGTGAGACTGATCACCACCGAGGACCACCCCAGCACGGCAGGCCTTATCGAGCGCCCGGTCGACGCGCCGTTCAACAAGGAGTGGCCCGCTCGCAGGCAGCCTATTTACACAGGCTCTTACGGCCTGGTGACGCACGACACGGCATTTTCTGAACTTGCCGATTTCACCTTCCACGCTTGGCTATGGCCCACGCTTCTGGGTTCAAAAGCCCAGACGGTCGCCGGTACATGGGACGAAGAGCGCCGCCATGGCTTTGCGATCCAGATCGATGAAGCGGGCCGGCTGGCGTTTCTGATAGGCGACGGGAAAGGGGCCGTGTCGGCAGTAAACCTCGAAAAACCGTTGCGCGAGCGAAGGTGGGTATTCATCGCGGTTAGCTACAATGCCAAGGAACAAACAGTCGCGCTTCACCAGAGTCCGTTGTGCGACATCGGCGATCTCGACCGCCCCGAAAGTCGTTCATTCAACATTTCTGCAGGCCGAGGAGATATCCCGCAGACATCGTTCCTCATCGGCGGCCATAGGACGTCCTCGCAAAATGGGGTGCTGATTGCCGGCGGGCACTACAACGGGAAGATCGAATCTCCGAAACTCTACGCCTGCTCTTTGAGCGTCGAGGAGACTTCTTCGCTCCGTGACGGCCCCGGAAGCAGTCGGTTGGCCGGACAGGCCGTTGCTGATTGGGATTTCAGCATCGATCAAGGGTCAGACGTCATTCGGGATGTTTCGGGCAAGGGGCTCGACGGCAGGCTCATCAACATGCCGACGCGAGCCATGAAAGGATACAATTGGACCGGGAAGGTTCACGACTGGCGATCCGCGCCGAGCGAATATGGCGCGATCCATTTCCACGATGACGACCTTTACGATGCCGGCTGGGCCACTGACTTTACCTTCACAGTACCGGATGGGCTGGAAAGCGGGGTTTATGCTGCACGCCTCGATGCGCGTAATGCGAGCCCGGCATACGTGATCTTCTTTATTCGCCCGCCCAAGGGGCAAGCAACGACCAAAGTCGTATACCTTGCGTCGACCGCAACTTACACAGCCTATGCCAATCAGAGGCTGATTGCGCGTGACCCGCTCGACGTGATGAGTATGGGTGCGCTTCCGATTTTCGGAGAGGATGACCTCTTCCTTGACGAGAATCCCGAATATGGGAAGTCCCTATACGATCTTCACACAGACGGGAGCGGCGTCTGTTATTCGTCGCGCCTGCGGCCGGTCCTGAATATGTCTCCCAATGCAAAATATTGGTCATTCGGTGGCGACGGATATCTGACCGGTTGGCTCGACGCGCTGGGTATCAATGCAGACGTCATCACGGACGAGGACCTCCACAGCGAAGGAGGGAGCATTCTCGCGCCCTATCACGTCGTCCTGACGGGATGCCATCCAGAGTATGTCTCCCTGGCGATGTGGGACGCCTTGAAGACACATCTGGCTCGGGGCGGGCGCTTGATGTATCTGGGCGGCAACGGCTTTTACTGGAGGACCGCTTTCCACCCGACCTTACCCGGACTGATCGAAGTCCGCCGCGCCGAGGATGGCTCCCGGACTTGGTCAGCTGAACCAGGCGAATACTTCATGAGCACGACAGGAGAATTTGGGGGCCTTTGGCGCCGCCAGGACCGCACGCCTAACCGGCTATTGGGAGTGGGTTTCTGTGCCCAGGGGTTCCAGTCGGGTTCGTACTACCAGTGGGCACCCGGGAGCAACGATCCCCGCGTGGATTTTATATTGAAGGATATCAACCGAGATCGCGTTTTTGGCGATTACGGACTTGCCGGCAACGGGGCTGCCGGACAAGAGCTTGATCGATACGAACCAGAGTTGGGGTCGCCTCAACACGCCGTGGTAATTGCTTCCTCGACGAACCACACCGATTACATGGTCGTGGCTAAGGAAGAATTCGGCGCCATGCATTGGATGATCGGCGGCAGCGAGAACAAAAACGTGCGGTCAGACATTGTCTTCTTCGAAACGACAGGGGGTGGGGCGGTTTTTTCAATCGGCTCGATCTCCTGGTGCATGAGCTTGCCTGTGAACGACTACGACAATGACGTGTCGCTGATGACGCGCAACGTTCTGGAGCGTTTTCGGGACCCAACGCCATTTTCGCTGCCGAAGACGCCCTGATCATCGTTACTCACCTGCGCCCTCTGTAAGCGGCCTCCAGTCCCGAGTTCATTCGCGACAGGATACGTCCGCCCTTCCAGAAACCCTGAACAAGTGCTCTGGATCAAGCGAAAGGCGCGGCTCAAACTCGATGCGGCTCGGTCAGGTAAAGCATGTTGCCATCAGGGTCGAAAAAAGGTCGGTTGCGGTACCAGGTGCCGTTTTGGTGCTTCCATTCCATCCGCTCATTGACCCACACGACCTTGCCATCGAGAGCAGCCTCGGCGGCGTCGAGGTCAGCAACCTCGAATGAGATTGAGTCGAAGCCAGGAAGGTTGTCAGCATTCACGGTGGTCCGCCGAGGAGCATGCTCGCCGTCCCCCGATCTGAAGATGTAAAGCGTGAGATTGCCGAGGTTCAAAGCCGCGTACTGCTCCTCTTTTACATAGGGGAGGTAGAAGGGCAGACCGAGAGTGACATGGTAAAAATCGACGAGCCTCTGCACCTCATGTGTAAGAATGTCCAGATTGTCGAGGCGCTTGAGTTCGAGCACAGAGTTCTCCTCTTTCAGTTGTGGTGAGAGAAAGGTGGTGGGCTTGTCTGACAACGGGAAATCGGCAGATGCCCGATATCACCGTCCTTCCATCGCTCGATACGGAGAGGACCAGCTAGATAGTCAATAGCTGCTCCAGCTCGGAGACGGCCTCTGTGTCGGCGCTCAGCGAATGTATGCATCTGGCCAGCCGTCGGGCGCTGGGCAGCCAGGTAGATATTCAGTCTTTCGGGGAGCAACACATACGGTACTCCGATGTTCTTGGTGCCCGTTGGCCCGAAGCCGAAGTACTGGATGTGCTCTGAAGATGATGAGCTCGTGCTCATGCAAGCGTCGCGCATTGTGAGCCAACCTGGCGAGCTGAAAATTGGCAGGTCACCAATCTCACCGCCACGCCTCATGTGGATATCCCCCACTCGCTCCATTTCAGCTTCCAACGCGGCCGTATCGTTCCATGGGCAGATCTCAACTTCATCGCCACTCTGAGGCCAGCCGGCGTCTGGTCGAGCTGCGTATGGCGGTTGATGCCCAACGGCCGGCATACCCGGCATGTTGGTTCGCAACGGAGCAATCCATCCGTTGAATTGTCCGTCGAACTTTAGGACGCGACGGCGGCCGGTGGCACCACGTGCAATCGCAAGAGCGAGGTGCACGGTTTCACTGCCGGAGGACAGAAATGTCACCATTTCGGCGCAAGGCACAAGGCGCACGATGCGCTCGGCAAGTTCAAGCTCACCTTCGTGAGGGGTACCGAATATCTCGCCCCGCTCCAGCTGTGCGCGCACTGCCTCGATCACCGGCTTGGGTTGATGGCCGAGCAGCATGGGACCCCAACCGGCGAGATAATCAATGTACTCGTTGCCGTCTATGTCATACAGGCGAGACCCCTGGGCGCGGGCGACTACGACGGGGACCGGCCGTTATGCCGCGCGACTGGAAGATGTCACCCCCAGGGGTATTACAGCGCGTGCTCGCTCCATGTACTCGATGGAAGCTGTGAAAGCCTGCGGTGGGAGTACAATGCTGGCATTATGACGGCTGGTCACAGTAGGCCCTCGCAGGCGTTAGTCGGTCGGCCGAGAAACAATGCCAAGAGTGCAAGGCTGGACCCGTACATAGCTGTGAGCCTAGGGTATCGTTTGAGGTCCCAACAATTGCTAAAAAATTCTGGTGATCGTAAACCCAGTCTATACCCAGATCTCCCGTGGGACGCAGGGATGCTCAGCGTTCGTTCACGCCAAGTTCTCGGATATAAAGCTTGGCCATGCCGAGCCGACCCAAATGCTGCATCTGCACCCAGCAACGCGAACCGCAGGGTCAGGCTTTCCCGAGCCACATGGCTGAGCACAAACGGAATACTCTACAGCTAGTCCAGATTTCCCGAAGTCCTACCTAAGGGGGACCGTCGCGGTACACCGACGCGTTGGGCCAGTGTCATTCGACAGCTGGTATCAATAGGATTTAACCCCAGCGAAACTTTTTGAGAATCGTCAACGCTGTCGCGGATTCCTATGATCCAAAGCACCAAAGCCAGTCGGCTGGGTCGACCTTGGAGAGTTCACCACCTGTGAGAACAAATCGACCAGCACCTTCTGGCAGCGCGCGGGGTCGCTCTGGCCAAACAATAGAGGAGGTTCAAGTGGGGTTTTTCAATCTGCAGGGAAAGGCTATGCCTAAGGTGTTCGAAGCTCTTTCCGATGCCGTGAAGAATGACGGCATGGATCGGCGTGAATTTCTGGCGCTTGCTACGATCTTCGGTGCTTCGACGGCTGTAGCCTATGGAATGCTTGGTTCCGTGCCGCAGGCGCGTGCTGATGAAACGCCAAAAAAAGGTGGCACCCTGCGAATTGGAATGTTGGTCTATGGTGCCAAGGACCCAAGGATAAACGATTATTCAGAGATTGCCAATATATACCGGCAATTCCTTGAGCCACTGGTAAAGTATACTGACAGCTATACATTTGAGCCGAGACTTCTCGAGAGTTGGGAAACGAACGAGAAAGCGACAGAATACACACTACATCTCCGTAAAGGGGTTAAGTGGAATAACGGGGACGACTTCACCGCTGACGACGTGATTTTCAACCTGCTGCGCTGGTGCGACAAGGGTGTGTCGGGTAATTCCATGGCAGAACGCATGGCCAGTCTGATCGATAGCAAGACGGGGAAGGCCACGGAAGGAGCCATCACCAAAGTCGATGATCACACCGTCAAGCTGAAGTTAGCCAGATCCGACATCACCATCATTCCCGGCATGGCGGACTACCCTGCGCTCATTGTCCATAGGGATTTTGAAAAGACCGGCTCCGACATCATAGCGCACCCTGTCGGCACCGGACCGTTTGAACTGGTGTCATGGGACGTCAGTCAAAAGGCCGTTCTGAAGCGGCGGGCAAACGGTAGCTGGTGGGGCGGTGAAGCCCTCCTGGACGAAGTTCAGTTCATCGACTACGGCACAGATCCCTCCGCGATCACCAGCGCGTTCGAGTCAGGCGAAATCGACGCGAACTATCATACCTTCGCAGACTATGTGCCCGTTTTCGATAAACTCGGGCTAGTGAAGTCTGAGGCGAAAACGGCCACTACTCTCGTATGCCGCACGCACGTTTCCGCCAAACCGTATGACGATCAGCGGGTGCGTAATGCACTCCAGCTCGCGGTCGACAATTCTGCTGTGCTGCAACTTGCAGTCAATAGCCAGGGCACCGTGGCTGCGAACTATCACGTGGCACCCATCCACCCCGAGTTCTATCCAGTCCCGGAAAAGAAACGAGACGTAAAGGCGGCCAAGGAGCTGATGGCCAAAGCGGGAGCCCTTGATTTTGAGCACGATATCATCACCAGTGACGAAGATTGGCTCAAAAATACGGGCGAGGCCATCGCGGCGCAGTGGCGCGAAGCTGGTTTTAAGGTAAAGCATACCATCATACCCAGCAGTAGCTTCTACAACGATTGGTTGAAATATCCGCTTTCGATCACCAATTGGAATATGCGACCGCTGGGGGTGCAGACCCTCGTGCTCGCCTACCGCAGCGGGGCCGCTTGGAATGAAGCTGGGTGGTCAAGTCCTGAGTTCGATCAGAAGCTCGACGCGGCTTTGACGGTGCCCGATGGGCAAAAGCGTAAGGTGTTAATGCAGGACATTGAGATGCTCCTGCAGGATTCCGGTATCATCATCCAACCTTACTGGCTTTCCCTGTATAATCACTCGACAAAGCACGTCAGAGGCTACTCAATGCATCCGACATTCGAAATCGACCTCGGACGAGTTTGGCTCGACCCAGCCGCTTGAGGCCAACCTATGCTACGTCATAGGTTGCCCCTATCACAGCGAACTCTACCTTTTGTTTTCGGGCTGAGGGCAGTCCGGTGCTATGCGCGCCGGAATTTCTTCAGCGACGGGCGTTGAGGTAATATGCCTTATCGATGGAACAAGGGGCATGATGACGATAAGTCGACGGAGCTGTGGCCCGTGATTGTGGCAATCCTGATCACCATACCTTTGGTCGTCCTGCTTTTTGCTCAGGCATCAGGCGACCCGGACCTTATTCCAACGTCGACCGCTGAGAGGCCACCAATGGTTACTTCCATTGTGTTACCGCCGCGCTAGCGGGCCCCAGTGCTTTATTGGGACACAGGTATACGGTAGGCGGGACGGCGGCTGCCATGAAGTGCCGATCGTGAGCGGAAGAAATCTGCACCGATCGGGTGGACGCCTGAACTGATGGAATTGACGGCGCGACTGGGAAGGAAGCCGGACCGCGATGAGGCGTTTGACAACATCGTCCACCAGCGCATGGAGCGCGGCTCCGGCGCACGCATGCTTCTCGATGCCGCCGATTTCTTCGATATCGACCAGGAACTGGCTGAAAACCTGGGCAAGGAAGTGGATGAAGCCATTTTTTGCCGCAAAGGAGCCAATGAAGGAGGATATCGGCCAAGCCCGAAGGGTTGTCGAACGCGTCATGCGCTTCGGTTCGCTCCGCCAACAGGACGTGCGCATAGGCTCAGATGGACTTGGTGAAGAGGATTGTCGGATGACGATATTCGTTGAAACCCGCGCTGCGCTCACCGTGCGGGCTGCCTTCGGCGGTAAAGATGCGATATCCGGTGCTCGCGGTCGGCAAAGCCGGTGACCTGAGACCCTGAAGCTCCTCCAGTTTTTGGTAGAGTTCGTCCCGCTCAAGGAGACGGACGAATGAAGCGTTCACGGTTCACGGAAGAACAGGTCATCGCGATTTTGAAGGAGCAAGAGGCGG